>WAQA01000087.1 GCA_015520475.1 Candidatus Bathyarchaeota archaeon
GTATTCTTATTTCCTATAACGGCTATAACAGGCCTTATAGAAGGAGACATGCATGGATCACCGAGACATTTCCATTGTAGATAATAATGGAGGTCTTCCTCTTTAGTCTTACAGTGAGAGGATGCTTGATCTATAAGAGTTCATGGAGGTATATCTTTATTGGACCGATCCTTCCACCATAATTCCCAGCTGAAATCTTCACTACACCTGGAACTTTAACGGCGGCTTTTATCCCTTCAGCCATAGCCAGCCTAACCGATTCCAGACTTAAACCGTTTATAACTATCTCATAGACGCAGTTTACATTCTTAGGAACCTTCGAGTCAGAGGTTACCTCCCTCAGCCTTGGACAATAGAGATGATTTGTTGAGGCTTTAAGTTTATATTTTAACGAGCCAACCTTTGATCCGGATCTACATATTCCCCCTGGAAATGGCAAGATAACTCCTCTTACACTCTGACTTATAGCCTCCACGGCCTTCTCAGCTGCCAGAAGACCTGACTTAACATTCTCAGCCAGTATAAGAAAGTTTCCTCCGGCAACCGCCTTCTTAACTCCGAAGCTATCCTCAACTATAAATTCACCCTCCATAACGGGTATACGCCATATCCGCCGCCCAGCATAATCATCCCTCTTTTGGAAGCCGTCGCCGAAGAGCCTTATGCTCCTACCAACCTTCAACCGTCTCTCAGCATCCTCCATAGCGTCGAAGGCTGCTGTTGTTGGACATGTCATAACGCACTGGGATATTCTCTGGATCATCTGAGCCTTTAATTCACGTCTCGTCTGATGATATATCTGGATTAACACGCCTACACGTCCATCAGGGGTTCTTTCAGGAGGGATCATCCCCTCTATTCCAGCCTCTGCAGGCGACATTATTATAGAAGCAGCGAAGCCAGTCGCCGCTCTTGCAGCAGCCAACGCCCATCTCTCCTCATCCGCCGTCACCATCACTCTTCCAGCCCACATCATGAAGGCCTCAGCAAAAGTATCCTCGATCTCCACACCGTCCAATCTAAGCATCTCAGCTCACCACTACAATGATTAACACAGATAATTATTAATCCTTGGTCTAAGGTAAAGATTAATATAATAATTGGATATACGTATTAAAGCTTTAGTGCCTCTTATAATTGGAATGGAAAAGGTTTAGCTTTGATTTGGAGCGCCATTAAAGCTATGGCTGATCTTGAAAGAATCAGGTATAAGCCTGTAACTATCCGTGAATTGCTTGTTGAGATAAAGAATCTATCCGAGCTAATGATAGATTTAGCGTATTCAGCAGCCCTATTTGACAGTAGAGAACTGGCCAAAGACGTCTTAGACCTTGAGAAGCATGTCGACACGTTAGCGTACCTATTGAATATGAATCTTATGATAGCTGCGAGGGACGCTGAAGACGCTGAAGCTCTTCTCGGAGCATTTACGGTGGCTTCTTCAGCCAACAAAATTTCAGATGCAGCGGCGGACATAGCAACCATAGTTCTACAGGATATAGGGATACATCCCATAATTCGAGAGGCATTCGAGATAGTTGAGGAACATCTCTCTAGGATAGAGGTTAAACCGAACTCTCCACTCATCGGAAAAACCCTAGGGGATCTCAAGTTAGCATCCAAGATAGGCGTTGATGTAATAGCCATCCGCAGAGGGAATGAATGGTTAATAAACCCCGAAGATGAAGAGAAGGTTAAGGCCAATGACATCCTGATAGCTAGGGGATCAAAGGCTGGATTGGAGGCGTTAAAGATGATGGGGCTGAAGGAGTAGATGAAGCGGAGGTTAGGGAGGGTTGGCGGAGAGGACGTTTAAAAGGATACTTAAAGATCTTGTTAATCTCAAAGACACTTCAGAGCTCATGCTAAACCTTGCCTATTCAGCTCTACTACTGAACAGCAAGGAACTTGCAGATGAAGTGTTAAAGTTGGAGGAGTACGTTGATAAGTTACATACCGAGTTTGAGTTGGCTGTGCTCTCAAGCGGGTTTAAACCTGAAGAATCAAAGAACTTCCTCGGTCTAATAAGGATTGGGGTTGTAACTGAAGAGATAGCCGATGCAGCTGCAGAGATAGCTGAAACTGTCTTGAGGGGGCTGAAGCCGCATCCAGTCCTCAAGATGGTTATTGAAGAGGCCGATGAAACCGTCTCCATCGCCAGAGTATCGGATAAATCGCCGCTTAAAGGGAAGACTTTAAGGGAGGCTAAGATTCCAGATAAGAGCGGCATGTGGGTTCTGGTGATAAAGAGAGGAGAGAAATGGATTAGACCGAGACCGGACGTGATGATAAAGGCTGGAGATATACTAATAGCTTCCGGATACTCTGAAGGGGAAGAAGACTTTGAGAGGCTGGCTTCAGGAGAAGCCCCAGATGAGGATAAGTCCTTCAGAGAATAAAAGGAAACCTTAATGAACCATTACCTATTTCTAATTCTTTATCCTCAAACTCTATAGATGAGAGAGATGAGGAAGCTGAAGGTTTCATTGTTAACTGGAAGAACGATTGACCAAGGACGAGTTAAAGAGAAAAGTAAGTTCTCTGATGAATATAGAGAGAATGTTGCAGTATGCTATTTGGATCCGGAAGACATGAAGAAACTCGGCATACGCGAGGATATGAATATAAGGGTTACAACAAGATTCGGCTCAGTAACTGTTAAGGCTAAGAGGTCTCTCAGAGCACCACATCCAGGAGTAATCTTTATACCTTATGGGGCATGGGCAAATCAGGTGACTGATCCAAGAACGAATAGTGTTGGGATGCCCTCACTTAAGGGAATAGACGCCGAAGTTGAAGCAGCCCCTGAAGATGAAGTTTTAAGCCTCGAAGAGCTTATTAAGAGGAGCTATGTGAAGGGGTAAAGTATGCCTATAATCAAGAATCTTGTATGTCCAGTATGCGGATGTCTATGCGACGATATAGAGGTTCTTGTCGAAGGAAACATCATTAAGGAGGTTAGGAATGCCTGCGCATTAGGTGAGGGGAAACTCCTCTACTTCAATAATCATCGATTATTGAAGCCGTTGATAAGGAAGAATGGAGAGCTGGTGGAGGCCTCCCTAGATGAGGCTATAAGGAGAAGCGTCAAGATACTCTCTGAAGCATCATATCCGATACTTTATGGTTGGAGCTCCACAAGCTGCGAAGCTATCCGCGTAGGTATAGAATTAGCTGAGGAGATAGGTGGAGTAATAGATAATACGTCGACCGTCTGCCACGGACCCTCCATACTCAGCATACAGGACGTAGGCATGTCAACTTGTACTCTAGGACAGATACGTCACAGAGCTGATCTCGTGATTTATTGGGGAAGTAATCCATGGAACTCTCATCCACGCCACCTAAGAAGATATACAACGCTGACCGAGGGAAGATTTCAAGGAAGCCTATGGAGGAGATATCTACATTACTTAAGCTCCGGACAGGCCCTGAAGAGGTTTATGAGGGCGATGAGGAGAATGTTCAGACGTCGCCCAGAGACATCCATCCATCAGAAAACCATGTATCAGCTAAGCCGCAGCGGAAGGAAGATGATAGTGGTTGATGTACGTAGAACGAGAACCGCTGATTTTGCAGACTATTTCATACAGGTTGAACCGAACAGAGATTATGAAGTTCTACAAGCTCTCAGGATGCTTATAAGAGATGAGGAGTTAGAAGTGGACGAAGTAGCAGGCGTCCCAGTAAATGTTCTCGAGGAGATAGCTGATGTAATGCTCAGCTGCAGATTCGGAGTATTATTCTTCGGTTTAGGATTAACTATGAGCAGGGGGAAGATGAGGAATATAGATGCTGCATTATCGCTTGTACGTGACCTGAACCGCTACACTAAATTCTTAATAATGCCGATGAGGGGACACTTTAACGTTTCCGGAGCGAATGTAGTCTTCACCTGGCAGACAGGCTACCCATACGCTGTGGATCTCTCCCAAGGCTACCCAAGATACAATCCCGGTGAAACATCAGTCGTCGATATTCTAAGCCGCGGAGAGTCAGATGCAGCTCTCATAGTTGCTTCGGATCCAGTTTCAAACTTTCCGCAGAGAGCAGTTGAGAACCTTGTCAAGAACCCCATGGTGGTGATAGATCCACATTTCACCCCTACATCGATGATGGCTGATGTGGTTATTCCCTCAGCATTTGTAGGTATAGAGGCTTATGGAACAGCCTATCGGATGGATAGGGTGCCCCTCCCCCTGAAGAAGATAGTTAATCCTCCAAGTAACATATTGACGGATGAAGAGATTCTGAGGAGGATACTTAACGGAGTACGCAAAGCTAACATGAAGTGAGGGGAATATTAACAGGTTTTCTTGAGGCAATGCGATGAAGGATCTGAACGTGAAGGAGATCATCCTTTTCATGACATGATCTACTTAGCGAGAATGTTAGACATAAGCTACAGAAGACTATAAAACGG
>WAQA01000088.1 GCA_015520475.1 Candidatus Bathyarchaeota archaeon
CCTGAGCATGTTTCTCACCCATTATTCCGGATCCTATAATGCCGAACCTAATCATGACTGGCTGCCCCTAAACCTTTATCTCCAGTTTAAAGATATACGTCAAGAATAAATATGTTGTAGTTCAAATACTGCTCTTAGTTGATATCTATTCTCTAATCTATTGATGATATCTTCTTGGATATGGCTTCTCCTACCTCGCTTGTTTTGGATGATCCTCCGAGATCATAAGTTCTAACCTTCCCCTCTCTTAAAACTGCTATGACAGCCTTCTCTATGAGCTCTGCTGCTTCTTCTTCCCCTAGATATTCCATCATCATCTTAGAGGCCATTATCATAGCTATCGGGTTAACCCTGTTTAATCCCGCATATTTCGGTGCTGAACCGTGAACCGGCTCGAACATTCCATAGTTGTCACCTATGTTTGCCCCTGCAACGAGTCCTAAACCGCCGACGACTTGGGCGGCTTCATCGGATATTATGTCGCCGAACATGTTTGTTGCCGCTATCACATCAAACCTCTCCGGCTCCTTTATAAGTCTCATGGTCATAGCGTCTACGTGGACCTCGTCTACGTGGACATCTGGAAAATCTTCAGCGGCTTTTATGAAGGCGTCTCTGAAGATTCCATCAGTAACCCTTAAGATATTCCTTTTATGGACGATTGTTAAGTGCTTCTTCCGGTTTGACGCCAATTTAAAGGCTAGTCTAGCTATTCTTTCAGAGGCTTCTCTTGTTATCACCCTCAATGCCACTCCATATCCTGGAGTAACCTCGAATTCTTCTCCGAAGTATAATCCTTCAGTGTTCTCCCTCAACACTATTAGGTCGATGTTTGGTTTTAGTGCTGGTGCTCCTGGCAGCGACTTACACGGTCTTATGTTGGCGTAGAGATTGAACATCTTTCGGATTGTGACTGCTGCGCTTGGCGGCGCCCCTGCCTCTTCAGGCGTTGTCATAGGCCCCTTTAAGCATGCATCCGTCTCCTTTAATATTTGAATAGTCTCTTCTGGAAGGTTTGTTCCATACTTCTCTATACAGTTGAATCCGGCTTCTCCGTAGATCAACTCTAACCTTAACCCTTTAACTCTCTCTTGGAGGCTGTCCAGCACCTTTACAGCTGCATCTGTAACTTCAGGTCCTATTCCATCTCCGGGTAGAACAGCTATTTTATATTTGCTCACTGTAGATCTCACCTTTCCCGGCTAATCTATCTGGTCGGCTCTTCTCCCTTAACTATCTCGTAGAGCCTTCTCGCCCTCTTATCCTTCTCGAAGTGTTCCCTTATAGGTTTGATTAACTCGTTAAGTTTCTCGGCAACAGCGTTTTTGAGGTCTAATGGATGAATCTCACCTCTCCTATACTTCTCCTCCAGTTCCCTGTAGCTCTGGATCTCAAGGTATCCTCCATACTTTGCTTCTCTCTTAATCTCCAATGTATCGAACTTTCTGAAGATTATATGTTTTGAGTAGTCAAGTATTGGGTTGTTATCTGTTCTCTTTGGTGGACAGAAGGCTGAGTGAATCTTCCTTCTAATCTCTTCTTCGCTGTCATGAACGTAGATACATGTCTGAGGTTTCGACTTACTCATCTTAGAACTTATCATTACGTCCCATTCTCTTCTGTCTTCATAGCCCTCCGGGCCCTGTAGACCTTGGAGCCCCATCAGCATATGATGATGTACACATACAGGTTTCCAGAGGCCTATCTTAGGACCTACCTCCCTAGCTAATATGTTTGCTCTCCTTTGATCCAGTCCCAACTGGCATATGTCGCATTTAAGCTGAAATATGTCTGAGACCTGCATTGCAGGATAGAATAGCTGCGCTGTCTCTTGGAGTTCCCCCTTCTTCCTACCCATTATGGTTAAGCATCTAAACATTCTGGTTAGAGTGGTGTTCTTCGCTATCATTATGACGCGTTTCCAGTATTCCTGATCCATATTCTCGCTTGCCCATAAAACTTCAACTTTACTTAGGTCCACCCCGGCTGCTTTCCATACCTCTATGAAGTATTCACCTACCTTCCTTATCCTCTCTAAGTCTCCACCCATCTTATTATTTATCCATGCAAACCAGTCTGCGAGCCACAACTTAAACTTTATTCCAGCCTTCAAGAGATCTTCTAGGTTTATCGCTCTGTAAATGGCGAAGGGTATATGCGCCATTCCGCTAGGCTCAAAACCGTCATATGCAACTGGATGGTTCTTTGTTTCAAGGAGGACTCTAAGTTCATCCTCTGTAATTATCTCTTCCCCAACTCTCTTGATGAGCTCTAACCTCGTCTCGACATCCATGTTCAATCACGAATACTATGTTACTTGACGTTGCTGTCTGGGTTAGGATGGGTGATACTATAAAAGAAAAGCTTATAAACATTTCCAAGTTTACTGCTTCATTCTGATGTGGCTTAAGAGTTTAGACGTGGAAGATTTGAGGATCCAGATGGATTGAAGAGCGGTGGGATAAGCCTGATATGATCTCTAAGAGGTGGGAGTGGACCTTGCATCCTATCTTATGTAGCCCCTAAATCCCTGCAGGTCAAGTCTCTAAAGTAACTTTAAATATTATTATGTGAGAGAAATTAAGGAAGAGATTAAGCATTGGGGGACTGTGGATGTTTAGTGTTGATTTGAAGGTTAAAGGCCTTCTCTTTTCAAGTCGTTTTCCATGGAAAGTAGGAATAGTTAGCTTCATGGCCTATCCAGAGATGATGGCTGGTAAGGGAGATGTTGTCGGCAACATAAAAACTTTAGCTGAGGATCCGTTCTTTGATGGGGTTGAGGTCTGCAGATTAACGGAGGAGCAGTGGAGGGAGATAAAGAAGTTTATGGATGGGAAGATTGTTGCGAGGGGGATGCAGCCTGACATACTTACTCGAAAGATAAACCTGAACTCATCTGAATCTAACATTAGAAGTGAAGCTGTCAATCTAGTGAAGAGGGAGGTTGAGAGGGCGGCTTCTATGGGGATCAATAGATTAGCTGTCTGTTCAGGTCCAGATCCAGGATCTGAAAGAAGAGGTGAAGAGAAGGAGCTCCTCATCGACTCTTTAAGTGATATCTGCGGTTACGCGTCTAAGAGAGGGATTGAGATATTCTTGGAGGCCTTCGATAGGGATTGGGATAAAAAATTGTTGATAGGGCCGCTGTCAGAGGCTGCAGATGTTGTCAGAAAGGTGAGAAAGGAGCATGATAATATCAGTCTAATGTGGGATCTGAGTCATGCACCAATGTTAGATGAGAAACCGTGGATGCTGGAGGAAGTTAAGGACGTGTTGGGTCATATTCACATAGGCTGCGCTAAGAAGGTGGGTGACAGATACATTGACAGCCATCCAGTTTTCTATACGGCCGGAGCTGTCAATGGAATCGGGGAGGTTGCAGAATTACTGAGAACCCTTCTGAAGATAGATTATAAGGGGATGGTTAGCTTCGAAGTTAAACCTGAGGATGATCAGACGGCGGAGGGTATCATAGCGACTGCAAAGGGAGTTCTAATCTCAGCATACACTATTGTTGCAGGTGAAATGTTATAGAGCTGTTCTGCCTAAGCGTTGCATCTCACCCTCAATCTCTATTCTTTAATTCATCTTGGTGTGAATAATCCTCCATTTAAAAAAGAGAATTAATCGGGTTTTGAAGATTCTGAAAGATGAATGTGGATTCTTCCGTTTTTATCGGAGTCTATATAGTCTTTTAGGGTTATTTAGCAGTAGATCCTCTGCAAGGCTTACAGCTAATTCCTTGCTGTAGTATCCATCATTAACCATCTCGGAGAGCACTTTAGAGACTTGTAGTTTCACCATACATGCCTTCGCGTAGGTCCATTCTACAACGTATGCGTCGCTGAAGAAACCGTTCATCTTATTTCTAGGAAGCATCTGTAATCGTTCTTTGATGAACTGCTGTATTATTGTTGGATAGAAGGCGTACCACCAGTAGCCTGATGTGTATACGTTTGGGTAATTCTTAGCGATAACTGCTAATTCATGGGATTGAACTCTATTGGCCAATATAATGTCAAATTTAACCTCTTTAAATTGATCAAAGAGTGGACATAGAGTAATAAGCGATTTAGTTTCGAATCCTACAATCGCGTAGTCTGGTGGAGAGGCTCCAGGTATAGGCCTCCTTACACCTAGCATAAGCTGGAATGGAAGCCTATACTCCTCAGCCATCTTTAACATGCAGTGCATGGCATAGGATCTTAAATGGTTCTTCTCGGAGCTGCCAAGTTCTGATCCATCCAGTCTCTTCTTGAATGCCTCCTCAGCGATTTCTTTCTTTGGTTCGATAAAGTATTCGTCTGGTAGGATGCTTGCTGTAACGGCTACACACTCAGAGAATCTCTTGAAGAGTAATGGAAGTGCATCTTCAAAGTCTCTTAATGATTCTATTGAGGTTTCTGTAGTCTTCTCTAGACCTGTTATATCCTCCCTGTCTAATCTGCTGATTAATGGTTCAATCCTTAATGCTCCAACGTAGAATTCAGAGTCGTATCTCGGTATCTCCTCGTCGAAGCGGAACGTTAAGAATCCCTTCTCAAGCCTAACCTTTCTAAGGACCTTTCTATACCAGTCCTCCTCATCTGCATGGGAGACTATAAGCTCTTTTATGTCTCTCCAGTTCTTTTCAGTTATCTCTGTATCTTCGAAACCGTATATCTCCCTCAGCATCTTAATGAGACACCAGTACGTTGATGTGTTCCTTATCATCTTAAAGTATGGCGCAACCTTCTCCATAAGATCATCAAATTTAAGGTTTGAGAATAAGACTTCGGATGGTGCTCCAGCGGACAGAAGCTCCGTAACTATGTAATGGTAGAAGATTATCTCTTTAGGGTCCCTTGCAGATGGATGTTCACCATCTATATGTGAATGAATATCTACAAGTGGAATAGTCTCTATTCGTTCCCGTAATTCTGAAAAGCAATCGGTACCATTCATATCTCGGTTCTCCTCCATAACCGCATAAACTGAGCTAAATGGGCTTCGAACATTTAAATCTTTACACTTAAACGCTTTAGGGGGTGTTAGGCTCCGAAGGGATAACTGATTTATCTCTTCTCTCATATATTTCTGTGGGGAGGTTGATTTGTCTATAGAGCGTCTATCTACTGGAGTGCCTGAATTAGATGGTATGTTAGCGGGAGGTATTCCACGAGGCTTCACTGTTGCGGTTACTGGGGAGCCTGGTACGGGAAAGACTATCCTATGCATCCACTTCATTGCGAAGGGAATATTAGATGGGGACAAATGTATCTATGTCACTACTGAGGAGAGTAGAAGTTCAATTATTATACAGGCAAGCCAGTTTGGATTCGACTTTCAGAGGGGGATTGAAGAGGGAAACCTCATAATAATCGATGCTTTGATGGGGTTAAAGGAGAAATGGTCTCTTCAAAGCTTAGAGATTGAGGAGCTTGTTGATAAGGTTATTGAAGCCAAGAAATCTCTCGGTTATGGGAGGGCTAGGCTGGTGATAGATTCTCTCTCCGCCTTCTGGCTTGATAAGCCTGCAATGGCTAGGAGACACTCATACTTTGTTAAGAAGGTTCTCTCTAAATGGGACTTCACAACGTTGTCTACGTCTCAGTATGCGATAACCACATCTGAAGCTTTCGGATGGGGTGTAGAACACATAGCTGATGGTATAATAAGGTTTAGGAGGGCTGTGAGGGGAGGGACGCTGAGAAGATACGTCTTGATTGAGAAGATGCGGCAGACACCGCATAGCCTCCAAATGTATGAGATTCAGATTCTTCCTGGTAGGGGCCTCACCGTTACAAGGCCTCTTGAGATGAGGAAGGAGGACATAGTTCTTCCGAGGAAGG
The DNA here is from genome assembly GCA_015520475.1 of Candidatus Bathyarchaeota archaeon. Taxonomy (GTDB): domain Archaea; phylum Thermoproteota; class Bathyarchaeia; order Bathyarchaeales; family WAQA01; genus WAQA01. Next base: position 5,832 of record WAQA01000088.1, read on the forward strand.
TTAGTGAGAGTATTCGAAGGTCATCGGAGAGGAGGGATGTTGAGATACCTTGATCAAGAATGGATTTTGCAGTGAACATTACTTGAGGAAGGATGTGCAGAGGGAGATATTAGAATTCTGTGATAGTAGATGGGTTGCTATACATTGCATTGACAAGTCTGGAAAGCTTGTGTTTAGGAGGTATCTTGATGGTAAGCCTATCACGCTTAGAAGTACAGATGAGATGGAGAGGTTTCTAGAATCTGAAGAATCTAGATTGCGGTCTATCTATGCAACGGCCAATATATATGGGGTTTTAAGATCGGCGGGTGACGTTTATAATCCGGATAATATAATCTTCTGCACTCCAACATGGGATGTTGATGGTGACATCTCAGAGTGGCGTGAAACCGTGAAGGCCGCTAAAAAGATAACTGACTTTCTTAGGGAGGAAGGTCTAGAGAGATCCGTATATGTTAAATGGTCTGGTAATGGCTGTCACGTCCATGTCCATGAGAGGGCATTCTCTAAATCGCTTATTGGAAAGTATCATCCCTTAGATCTCGCCTATTCCATGGTTGAATATGTTAGGCGGAAGCTGAGGTTCCTGGATGGAGGCATAAACCTGAATATGAAAGTTAAGGTTGAGAATAGAATGGACTTCTCACGTGTCTTCACTTGCCCCTTAAGTTTCCATAGGAGGTTAAATGTTGTATGTATATGTATGAAGCCGGAGGATCTCGATCGGTTTAATCCACGCTGGATCCATCCTGGCTGCTTTAAGCATAATCATGAATGGAGAGAATACTCTGAGGGTGAAGCTGACGGTTTGGCGGTAGAGGCCTACAGGGCTGTTGGAGGATACCCATCTGCAGGTGGAAGGAAGAGGAAGAATATGCCGCTTGACAAGCAGATAATAAAGTGGCTGAGGAGATGGTGATGCAGTTCAAGTGGAGCATCTCTCCCTAGGCGGATAATCCGAAGCTACAGCGAACCCTCAGATCTCAACTGGATGATCCCTCAAAAATTCTTGATGGTGGAGGATGATGTATACTCCATGCTATAATAATGAAGTGTCAGAGTTATCTGCAGAAACTAAATGTTAAGGGAGAAGTAAAATCCATAGTTTAAAGAGATATTCTCTGCTTATAAT
>WAQA01000089.1 GCA_015520475.1 Candidatus Bathyarchaeota archaeon
GCTGAATCTCTCAGCCAATGTTCCTTCGAGTGTCATTCTGATCTCTATCTTTTCGTCCCTAGGCATATCCTCTCACAAACGTTTAGAATATTCTCTTTAGGCTAAATTATTATTGTGTTAGAAAGTGTATTTTTTAAGGATAGACTCGCAAATGTTATAAGGAGATTGTTGCAGAAATAATTGAGTGGGAGAGGGGAATTGCCTTCAAAACAGAACGTTATAAGCCTGGAAGATGCACGTTTCAGGATTATAAAGTCTATGCTTGAAGAATTTCCGGATTTAAAGGAGAAAGTTAGGGAGTATTTGAGGAGAGATTGATCTTCCGGCTTGTCTTAGGCGTATCGCCTCGCTCTTTATACAGTGTTAGATATCTATTGTTGTTTCTCTGAGCTTGCTTTGACTGTTATCTTCCATGTTGAACTGTCTAGGCGTGATACGTTCACTTTATATCCTTTCTCTTTTAGGGCTGGCGGTATGTCCCTGACTGACGGTGGATTATCAAGGATTACTTCTAGGGTGTCATCTTGGGAGAGGCTGTTCAGTGATCTTGTGACTAAAAGTTGTGGGTATGGACATACTAAGCCGCGTACATCTAGGGAGTAACATTTCTCATTTATCTTCTTCAATTCGAATTTACCCTCCATTCCTTCATTCCCTCCTTATCGGTTCTTTAAGGTATTCTTGGAGTTCCTCTCTTGTATGCCTATTACAGAACTCTGTGAAGCTCTCTGACGGTTTCTTCCGCTTCAGATAATTCTTGAGTAGGGAGGCTATTCTGGCATTTATCTCCTCGGCTGGAACCTTCTCTTCGATTAATCTTCCGAATAATGCTTCTGTCCCATAGTTTCCTCCTAGGAAGATATCGTATGTCTGCTTCATCTCCCCGTCTTTTCTAACGATTTTACCGCCTAGACCTATATCTGCTATTAGGGTTGCGCAGCAGTTGTTTGGGCATCCATTTACATGTATTCTAAGTTTAGCTTCATCCAGTGTTTTCTCGTCGAATTCCCTTTCTAGATGGTCTATTAGGTTTTTCATGACCTCTTTTGCGTGGGGGCTTAGGGTTTTACCGCAGAAGTCTGAGGAGCATCCCATAGAGGTCCATCTCAGGATTGATCCTTCAAGTGGGAAGTTCAATTTCTTGAGGCTGCGGATGAGGGATTCCTTGTCCTTTACATTTGGGATTATTATGTTCTGTGTAGGTGTTAATCGCAGTTCTCCATTTCCATATTCATCGGCTAGATCAGCGATTTTTATCATCTCTTTACTGGTTAGTCTTCCGCCTAATAGGGGAATATTGACGTAGTAGTATCCGTCCTGTTTCTGTGGCTGTACGCCCTCATGGAGACTATCCTTTACGAATATGGGTCCATCGTATCGTTCAAGGGATCTTCCCAGTTTCTCTTCTAGCTTCGAGAGGAACTTTTCGAGGCCCCAATTCTCTATCAACCATTTAAATCTGGCTTTGGCTTTGCTCTCCCTGTTACTGTAGTCTCTATGGATCTCGATTGTAGCTACGGCTACGTCGAATGCTTCTTCAGGTTTGACGAAGACCCCTGTAGGCTTAGCCAGCCGTGGTCCTGGAAGTGAGTGGCCTATGCTCCCTCCAACTAGAAGTGTGAATCCTGCTGTCTCTCCTTTTTTGACGCCGATGAAGGCGAGGTCGTTTATTCCAGCTCTTGTGCAGTCTGATCCGCATCCTGAAATTGAGAACTTGAATTTTCTAGGCATATCTAGGAAGTCTTGGTTTCCAACGAAGAATTCTGTTAGCTCCTTCATTAGCGGATATCCATTTATTATCTCGTCTTTCTCTATTCCAGATGCTGGGCAGCATATGATGTTACGTGGATCTCCGTATCTTGCTCCGCCGAAGCCTTGGCCGCACATGTCCGTTGTGAAGCCGAGCTCTTCCATCGCAGCGAATATTTCTAGTGATTCCTCGGCTTTTATCCAGTGTAGTTGGATATCTTGCCTATCGGTTATCTCGGCTTTTCCTCTTCCGTATCTATCGGCCAGTCCAGCTATGCTGCGGAACTGCTCTGATGTTAGGAAGCCTCCTGGAACTTTAATCCTTAGGAAGTGGAGTGAACCTGTCGGGTTGAATAGGTTACTGTCTCTTCCAATCGAGTAGCGTCCGATGAAGCGTTTAATGTCTACGGTTTCCAGCCTTAACATTTTGGTGGTGCTCCCATTTTTCTTTTAGAATCTCAGAGTATAACAATGTTATTATTCACCCATTAATTTATAAACTTATCTGAACCAAGCATCATTTTCCCGCCTAGAATGCCTTCTGTGGATCGATATACTTATAACGTTGTTATCATCATAACTAATGTATGAAAAGAACAGTCTACCTAGACAATGCTACGACAACAGCTCTGGATCCTGAAGTATTAAAGGCTATGGAGCCCTACTTCTTCGAATGGTACAGTTCTCCCACTCATGAGTATGGACATAGCTTAGGGTTGAAGGCTAGGGAGGCATTAGAAGAATCAAGAGAGAAGATTGCAAGGAGTATAGGGGCTGAACCTGGAGAGGTAATCTTCACTTCTGGGGGAACTGAAAGCAATAACCTAGCATTGAAGGGTTTAGCCCTAACAAGTAAAGGAAAGAACCATATAATAACTTCGAAGATTGAGCATGCCTCAATTCTGAATGTTGTTAGATCTCTTGAGAGACGGAATGGTTACAAAGCAAGCTACCTCAACGTCGACGAGGAAGGATTCGTGGATATAGAGCAGTTGAAGGGGGAGATAGGAAAGGATACATTACTCGTCTCAATCCAGCATGCAAACCAGGAAATAGGAACAATCCAGAACATAAGGGAGATAGGTGAGATATGCAGGGATCACGGGGTTCTCTTCCATGTGGACGCCGTCCAAAGCTTCACAAAAGCCCCAATAGACGTTGAAAAGATGAATATAGACCTACTCTCGATATCGGCACATAAGATTCATGGGCCTAAGGGGATAGGGGCCCTATACGTGAGGGAAGGAGTGAAGCTTAGGCCGCTTATAGAGGGGGGATATAACGAGTTCGGGTTAAGGTCTGGAACAGAGAATATTCCAGGGGCTGTTGGATTCGCAAAGGCAATTGAAATCGTGGATGAGAGCCACCTAGAACATATGAGACGTCTAAGAGATTACTTGATGAAGGGATTACTTGAGATACCGGATTCAAGACTGAACGGACCGAAGGGAGAGCGGAGACTATGTAATAACGTTAATGTCACATTCAGATTTGTTGAGGGGGAATCAATACTCCTACATTTGGATATAAGGGGGATCATAGTCACTACAGGTTCAGCCTGTTTCAGCAGAACCTTGGAGCCTAGCCATGTAATATTGGCTTTGGGATTAAGCCATGAGGATGCGCATGGATCAGTGAGGTTCTCCCTAAGCAAATATAATACTAGGGAAGAGATGGATTACACTATAGAGAGCGTGAGGGATGTTGTGGAACAGCTCAGACAGATAAGCCCTGTAGGGAGGTGAGAAACACGTCTTCAATCTATAAGAGAATGTACTCTCCAAAGCTGATAGAGCTCTTCAAGAATCCTAAGAACGTAGGTGAGATGCCGGATGCGGACGTTAAAGTTACAGAGGGAAGCCTAGCATGCGGGGACATGATAACAATATTCATGAAGGTGGATGAGAAGACCAAGAGGATAAAGGATATAAAGTTTCTATCTTATGGCTGTGCAGCGAATATAGCGACTACTTCGATGATGACAGAGATGGTGAAGGGACTAACCTTAGAGGAGGCGAAGAAGATAACGTTTAAGCAGATAGCTGATGCATTGGGCGGGTTACCTCCAGTGAAGATGCACTGCGCGGTTCTTTCAGTTGACGGTTTAAGATCAGCCATCAGAAAATATGAGGAGGAACATGGCCTAGTTGAAGTTCCAGAGTTAGATGAGAGCTTCGTTAGAAGCAGACTTAGACATATAATAAATCCGAAGATAGGAAGGGATATAATATCAACTGGAATCGTTGATGAAATAAAGGTTTACGATGGAAATGTTGAGATAGACCTGAATATCTCAGAAGATGATGAATTCAAAAATTATATTGTAGGAGAGATTCGGGAAAGACTGGAAAACCTACCGAACATTAAAGAATTAAAGATAAACTTTAAGGAATAGGTTAGGGGGGAGAGAGATGGTTTCAATCTTAGATTTAAGCGGAGAGGTATGTCCAGCTCCCCTAGTAAAGGCGAGAAGAGCGATGGATAAGATGGAGAATGGACAGATCCTAGAGATAATAGTTACGAATGAAGACTCTAAAGTGAATATAACATTAGCGGCAAAGGAGCTTGGAATGGAGATTGGAAGGGTCAAGAGGGACAAGGATGGAAAGTGGCATATCCTAGTAAGAAAGAAGTGAAGCATGTGTTCCGCTGAGATTTATACCTTGAACCTCACAGTCGGATAGAGTCTTCTTGCAGATCAAGATACACAATTTGACTCCTTAATCACATTCACCTTTCTAAGCGCTCCGTTAATGATCTGGTAGGCAGCCATCCTATAATCTAGAGCCGATATTATAAGCCATATATTATCTGGCCAGAGCTTCATGTAGAAGAGGTCTCTAGGGGAGGGGGATGGATCAGATGGATGCGAATGGAAGAACCCTAAAAGGCTTAAGCCATCCATTTCAGCCCTAAAAAGAGAATCTAGAAACTCTCCAGGATCAATCTTAAACATAATTGGTGACTCAAGCACATTATGGGTTACTGAGACTTTCCTAACAACAGCAACCTTTCCATTAACTGCTCCAAAGAGAATGCCGCATGCCTCTAAAGGATATCTGTCTCTGACTTCCGCTTCAAGAAGAGATACCTGCTCCTCCGTTAACTTGAGAGCCCTCACATATCTCATTCAATCTTCACTGTGGGAACCTTCAACCCGTCAACTATTATCTTCTTATAGAAGTTATATGCCTCTTCCTCGCTGCTGAGTCCATCAACTATCATTATGCCACTCCTTAATATACTGGCTGTACCCTTTAAGCCGTTATCAAAGGTTAAGCCTAAATTAGCCTTAACCTTTACTTTGAAACCTTCGCCTTTAAGAAAAAGGTATAACTGTTCCATATTTAACTTTAAATCTTTCCTTGGAGTGATGACGAATACCCTTTTCCCTTCCCTGCCGCATATCTCAGCAACAAGTTTACGTTTGAGCTTCATAGGCTGACCTGAAGGTTTAGAACCGCATACAGGGCAGTTATCAGCCCTTGAAATCTCCAACTCCTCAAACTCCAACTCCTTTATGTCGCAGTGAAGTATCTTACCTGCGAGGCGCGGTCTCTCTCCAAGAATTATTCTAACGGCCTCGGATACTTCTATACTGGCTATCACACTTAGGATTGATGGGTGAATACCGACCACAGCGCAAGTTGGCAGAGTATCATCGTCAAGATTCCCCTGAAAACATTCTAGACATGGAGTCTCTCCAGGTATTATAGTGGATACGTTCCCAAAGGTCATTATGGCCGCGGCAAAGATGTATGGCACCTTAAGCCTCTGACATGCCCTATTCAATGCATAACGTGGAGTCATCCTGTCAAGTCCATCGATAACTACATCCATTCCTTTAACTATCTCATCAGCATTATCCTCATTTAAGGAGAGAGGAAGCGGATCAATCTTAATGTTCGGATTCAATTCATTAAGCTTCTTCGCGGCAACCTCAACTTTCGGGTACCCTAGAAAGTTGACACCGTAAATATGTTGTCTCTGCAGATTGGAAATCTCGACAACATCCCGATCAACCAAGCGGAGATAACCGACTCCCATAGCGGCTAATTGAAGAGCCGCTGGGGAGCCAAGCCCGCCTAAACCTACCACAC
>WAQA01000090.1 GCA_015520475.1 Candidatus Bathyarchaeota archaeon
GCCTTAACTAGGGGCTCAACAAGCCATGAACCGCCGGAAGACTGAAAAGTCAAGTTAACCCTACTCTTAGAATAAACCTTACCTACAGGCGTAACATAAACGGAATACTCGTAATCGCCAACTGTTCTCCTCTCAACCTTAACGTTAGGCGTATACGCCCTATAAACACTACAACGAACATCCAAGCCCAAACCCAAATTTCTCATCTCACGCTCAAAACTCCCCCTAGGAAGATGATTAGAGTATATAAGCATCGGAATCCTATCAGGCACACCACCCTCCAAAACGGTGAGAACTTTCTCCTCAACATCCATACAATCCACCCTCAAAGCATAAATCACCTATAAAATAAACAAACCGCAAGTTAACATTTTCCAACAGAAAACAAAAACCTTATTTCAATGTCTAATCAGAAGATTATAGAGGGGCCGGTAGTTCAGCCTGGAATGAACGCCTGACTTGCACTCAGGAGGTCGGGGGTTCAAATCCCCCCCGGTCCACCATTCTAAAACCTAGAATTAGGCTGTAATCCGGCTCTTTTCGGATATTAGGCCGCTTAAATTCTGATCGAATTTTACAGCATTTTAGATTTCACGATCGCTCATTAACATCCCTTGGGTAAAAGGAAGGTTTCATTTCCGATAAACCTTTAGAGAATTCATTTAATGCATCTGGCGAACTCCTCCATGTCCTTCACGGTAGGGTGCTCGCTTCCCGAGTAGACCTGCATGAGATTCCAGAGCAGGTGGATCCAGTGGCTCCTCCCACGCGGCGGATTCCTCCTGAACCTCACAAGTTTCCTTCTCAGCATGATGGTTGCCTCCTTCGGATCGTAGCTTTCGAGTCCAGTCATGAAGCGTGGGTTCCCGAGCTACGCCAAGTGGTTTGCGTGGACGAGGAGTTCCGATAGGACATAAGGATTATGGAAAATTAGCGTGCCGTTTTGGTCTAGAAGGCTACATATCTTTTAATAGTAATGTGCCATTCTATATTGAAAGGTGACTGATAATGTACTTAGAGGAGTTCAGGACGGCGTTAGCCAAGGAGTGGTCAGGCGGCTTGTTCAGGGTTAGGGATGCCGAGAAGGTGCATCCTAGGGCCAAAGAATACTTGCATAGGTTAAGTAAGAGGGGTGAGGTTAAGCGCGTAGGCTGGGGCTGGTACTGCATACCTGAGGAGTACAGGGATCCTTGGGATTTCTTGGCCAGGGATAAGGGGTTCAAGGTCGTAATCAAGCAGACAGCTGCAAGCATATGGAACTACGATTTCATCCACCGAGACATATATCGGTTGGCGGTCGAGGATCGATCCTACAAGAGGGCTTTAGAGAGCTTCGCGAAGCAAATGGGCTGGAGCTTCGAGGTCGAATACCACGATAAAATACCTTATGAGTACAGAAGAATCGATGATTTGTTCGTCGAGGCCCCAGAATCATGCGTAGTAAGCTGCATGTCCGAGTGGTCCTTCGCCGATGCGTTCGCGGTATTATACTTCAGAAGAGGCGAGGTAGACCTGGAGAAGTTGAGGCGGATGGCTAGGTGGAAGCGTATATCCAGAACCGACACTAGGGTCTGGACGGCGGTAAAGTACGGCTGCGGCTTATTGAACGAGAAATTGGGGAAGCGAATCTTCAGGGTCAGATCCACCGACTTGAAGCGTGACGATGTTAAAGAGTTGATAGGGGAAGCTGTCGAAAAGGCGATCAAGTTTGCCTAAATCGCTTCTCGAATCTTCTCCAAGGCTTTACGCATCTTCTCGATTTCGTCCGTCACGTCCCTGCGTATGGTGAACACTCCCCTCAGCGAATCCGCGAGTCTGGGATCTCTGAGCATCTCCAGCATACGATTTATCTGAATTCTAAGCTTCTCCAGATCCCCTCTCCTCAGATGCTTAATTACCTTCTCGATGTCAGTCTTCTCCATAAGCACAACCACATCCCTTAAATCAGCCCTCCTCCCCGAGTGGATCTTGAACGCTATTAGAAGCTCCTTCTCAAGAACCCTACATCTAGCCGATAGCTCTATGCCGGCTACCTCAGCCACTATCGAGTGCCTTTTGATGTACTCGTAGCTCCACAAGGCTCCCGTGGCCCTGCAAACCAGGCTTCCGACCAAGAGATCCGCCGTCACTGGTAGACCATTTACCCTCTTGACGTAGCTTACAAATCTGCCCTCATAGACCTCGTCGAAGCCTGTCCTTTCAGCATGCTGCTCGAACCCCCTCTCCTCGAGGGTTTTCGTGAAGCCGTCCAAATCCTTCTCGTCGATCACCACATCGAGGTCGACTGAAAACCTATGCCTCCCGAGACCGCTGACGACGTAACCACCGACCACGATGAAGTCGAAGCCAGCGTCAGCGAAGGCTCTGATGGTTTTAAGAATCTCGTTCTCCCTCTCGAAGAGCGCGGCCATAACTTACCACTAGAGATTTGTTTCAGCCTCTCTATACTTGGCGCCCAACCCCAAGCCGTACATCTCATCCAACATCTCCAAGGCAGGCTCATAGGAGTATATGTTCTTCCTGCAGAACTCGAAGGGTCTCATCTAACGGTATGACCTTAAAGCCCTCGACCTCCTCAGATCTGAACCTGTCTTCTGGGTATAAAACATAGAATGTTCCGAACAAGGTCCTACTGACCGGCTCGCCGTTCACGTGAAACCTCCTGCCCCTAGACTCGAAGAACCTCTCCCATCTACTCAACTTATCTTTCCTAACCTTCAAGTGGATCGGGTAAAAGACGAAGAAGCGGTCGACGTTGTAGCCTCCATTAGCCCAGATGAATACGGCGTCAGGACCCGTGAAGGCATAATCCATCCCAGCCTTCTTAACCAACTCGTATGCGTCTCCAACGTTAAACTTCACTTCTAAGTACCTCCTTGGTGAGTTAACCCTGTACTTGCCCCATCCCACCTTCTCCAACAAGCCCTTCCTAGCCATGTCATGCAAAACCTTATTCGGGCGGGGGCTGGGGAACGTGGACCTGAACTCGGCTACCGTGAACTCCCTCTTCCAGCTCCATAACACGGCCCATAAGTCGTAGTACGCCATTAAAAATTACCATAGAATAATTTAAATACTTATCAGCACTATCGGAACGCCGCCAGAGACTTTCACTTGATGCTAAAGTTAATAATTTGAGTAACTCTTCAAAGTCAGAGATATACTGAACAAAATATAGAGCCCCCATATTATCATAGCCTCCCATGAAAGGGAGCTGGAGAGCTTCGCAGATCACATATTCAGAGTCGAGAAGGTCAGGGGGATCTTCAAGAGCGTTTCTCACAACTTAAATCTGCCATGTGTGTAGCATAAGGGATAAGAATTATCCCCTACAGAAAGCATCTCTCCAAAACGCATTAACCCGATTCCGTTCTAACTACTTGATAAGGTTATACTGTATTCGGAATCGATTTAGGCAATGCCCCCGGTATCGTAGACGTTTTCATCCGGTCGTTCTGCAGCAGGAAGAGATATGACATATGTGGAAGCAGGCCAAAATGTAAGGTGGGCTCACTTAAGGAAGCATGTCTCTAATCGATCGTTAACATATTCGGCATGGAATAACCTAGAAAGCTCTACCGATTAATACCCCCAAACCGCTACACTTCCTGCTTTAAAACCGCTTGAACTCGAGGGTTTAAACGAGGATTTTAAAGCTAGCCCGGTCCACCACCAAGAACCTACAGTTCCCAGATTACCTTTGTTCTTATCTTAATCTCGCAAGGAGACCCCCATGCGGAAGCGTTAGGATGGATTGTGATAAACTTGAATGGTTGGGCTTCTGTTTTCAGTATTGGTTGGTCCTTTGGATAGGGGTTGCCTGGAAGGGTGGAAATGATGAGTCTAAGGGGTGGCAGTCTGGGAGAAAATGTCCCGGCGAGCCAGAAGGCGAGGTGACCCGCCCCAAACCAGCAGATGTAACCGATGTGCGTAAAGCCTCCGGTTGAACACTGGAGCCTCGTCAACGCCTCCACCGCCTCAGCGTCCAAGCGCTAGCGGAAGCCCATACATAAGCATGGGGAAGAGGTCACTGTAATGCCTTTCTACTTTATTATTAGCGTTATAACCGTCATCTCGTGGATAGTGGATTCTGTGAAGAGGATGTAACGTATCCACATCTAATAACGTATCTTTGAGCCATTCTCCGTCTTTTCTTTGTTATATGTTCTACTTTAACAACTCCGGGAGAGGATAAGGAGCTAGTGGTTAAAGTATCTGTCTAACAGTGATATATTCCAACATTCACAGGTGGAAGCTTCTTTGCAGAGAGGCTTAAAGAAATTCTGATTGAAGACTCCTCGGCAATCCTTTTTATTTCTTGGATCCTTAGATTATTTTTGGATTGGTTTTAATGTGTGGGAGGTGCTAATTCTTGAAGGTGGGTTTCTTAACAAATGCTCTGAGGATGCTTCCATTGGATGATATCGCCAGATGGGCTGTTGAGAATGGTTTTGAATTTCTTGAGGTGGGACCTCACGTGGTGGCTGATAGGGAGCTCCTTGAGAAGGTAATTGATGATACAGGCATACATATCATAGGCTTGATCTTCTGTAGAAACTTTCATGAGAGGGAGGAGAGGGTTAGGAGAAGGGTTAGGAAGGAACTTTGGAGGAGAGTAGAATTAGCTTGTGAGATGGGATTGGAGTATATCACAATCTCAACCGGCGTGGACAGGGAGAGAAGCGTCGAGGAGAACATCCAGCTCTTTAAGGAGTTTATCACACCTATACTTGAGAGATGCGAGGATTACGATGTAAAGGTGGCGATAGAGAATTGTCCCGGCACAGGAAACATGGCTACGTCACCTTATAGATGGGAGAGGATATTCGGATCCATCAACCATAGAAATCTAGGCTTATGTTATGATCCATCCCATCTAGTTAGACTCTTCATTGATCCTTACAGGCCTATACAGAGATTTGCAGATAGAATCTTCTATATTCACGCTAAGGATGCCGAGGTGGACATGGACAGGTTATCTTGGATGGGGATAGAGGAGACTAGAGGATGGTGGAGGTATAGACTGCCAGGCTTCGGACAGATAGACTGGAACAGGTTTATCCTAGCACTAAAGGAGGCTGGATTCAACGGGTATCTAAGCATAGAGCATGAAGATCCAGTATGGAGCGGCTCCGAAGAGAGAGTTAAAGCTGGATTACTCTTAGCCAAGAGATACCTGCAGAGAACACCATCATTCTAGCCTTCAAAGAAACGAGACTTTTAGAATGGGAGAGATGAGCAACAGAACAATCGAGACAGGAACATAGAGTTTTTGATGTCCTTCCACTCTTAAAGGACGAGAATTCCACTATCATCTCGACAATTCTCCTTTCTTCTTTTGTTGGAAGGGATACTTCCCTACAGCCTCAGAGATGATAAATCCTTAGATGATAAATCCTTAACCGAACACCTTAACTCTCAGTTAAAGCATCTTTATAGACCAAGACATATTGAATATCTCCTCAAGCGTTGCAGGAACTTCTTCAACTTTAACGAGTCCAACGTGAAGCTCTCTCAATGGATCCTTAGATATGACAACGGATCCGCCTAAAGCCAGCATCACAGTATACTTTCCAGATCCACTTAATTGAGCTATCTCATGATGATAATGATAGCTTGGATTATTCTGACTCTTCGCGGATGTAGCCTTACGGATAAATAAGAATAGGATTGAAAATTCACAGTCTGAGATGTTAACAATAAACCTTTTCTTAAAGGATCGTCAAATTGAGGGAATATTCATTGTTTGGTAGCCCGGGGGAGATTCGAACTCCCGTCGACGGGTCCAAAGCCCGTCATGCTTGTCCACTACATTCGGCGGAGGCCTTCTCCTCCACCGGGCTTTCCCGGGCTATGTAGAAAGATCCGTCTTCTTCAATAAAACTTTAGTGTTCCATTAGGAATTTGTCCAGTAGGTTCTTTGCCTTCTCTCTTCTTCTTTGGTGTTCTTTGAGGAACCTCTGCACTCTTTCAGTTAATGTTATTTTGCATTCTCCGCATAGCAGTGATCCTGACA
>WAQA01000091.1 GCA_015520475.1 Candidatus Bathyarchaeota archaeon
GTAAGGAAGAGATTTATAGTGGCGATTCCAGACCTGAAAAAGTCGGAGATAGAATATTTAATATTCAGATGGTTTAAGGCTTGACTTTTCCAGTTCCTGTAAGATTATACCCGTCCCATCCCACGTTCAACCCTTCCATCCTCAAATAGACGTTCAGCCCTCCTCAGATCCAACCCAGTATTTACATTGAAGAATGTGAGGAGGGATGGATCAATCTCCCTTATAACCAAAGTTGACATGTACCGGATCCTCCCTAGAAGCGATATCATAGAATGGAGATCCCTCCTACCGTTCAGGAGGGATGTTCTAGCAGCCTCCAAGGCAGCCTCAGTCCTATAAACGCTCTGGAGAGGCTCAATATATCCGTTAGGCCATCTTGGAATGACAGCGTCAACGTTAAAGCAGACCTCAAACAGTAACCTTACAGCCTCAACAGAGATGAATGGAGTGTCACATGGAACGAGGAGGGAGTAATCCCCAGATGAAGCCTCAAAACCGGCTGATGCCCCGACAAGGGGACTCTGGAAATCCTCCCCATCAACAACCACCCTGACATCACTGCTTATCCGATGGAAGGCTTCAGCATCATCTGACGGCCTAATAACAATTATAACCTCATCTGAAACCTTCATAACCCTCTCAATCACATATCCAATCAGAGGTTTACCCCTCAGCTTAACGAAGGCCTTGTTACGGCCGAACCTTTTAGAGAGGCCTCCAGCCAGGACAATAGCGGATCTCCTCATAGCCAAGACGCAGCTCTCACATCTTAAACATCAATAGAACACAATCCTACCTCTTTAACTTATCCAAGAGGAAACCTACAATCTCATCTGCAATATTAAATCTTGTTACTGATTGGAGGCCTCTCCATCCAGGTTGACTGTTAACCTCAACGATTAATGGACCGTCAGATCCCTCTATAACATCGACGCCTGCAACTTCACATCCTATAATCCTAGCAGCCTCAACCGATAACTCCTCAACCTCAGAGCTGAGCTTAAGAGATGTTGGGGAAGCCCCTAAACTGATGTTGGTCTTCCATGAAGAGTTGGAGATCCTCCTCATAGCAGCCAACACCCGACCTCCAAGAATGAAGACTCTAATATCAGAGGATCCATGAGGAATAAACTCTTGAATGTAGAGGACGCTGCGATGATAATCTAAGGCCCTAAACACCCTCTCCGCAACGTTAGGATCATCTATCCTCGTTGAGCCTACACCCCTAGATCCGAAGAGGGGCTTAAGAACAACGTCGCATCCCAACTCATAGAAGGCCCTCAAAGCCTCATCTGCACTCTCAGTAACGATTGTTCTGGGAACTGGGAGACCCGCCTCTTCCAGGAGGGCTAACGTATAAAATTTATCGACGGCCCTCTCAATAGAGGATGGATCATTCATCACGTACAATCCAAGCCTCTTAAGCCTATGCAGGAGATCCATCCTGAAGATTATCTCCTCAAGGGATCCCCTACCGATAGGCCTAACGATCACCCCATCAACATCATCTAGGAGATCTATCTCTCCAAAGGATACCTTAGGAGACAATCCTACACGAGCAATAATATCTGAGAAGTTGAAGCATAGATATGGTATGCCCCGCCTCTCCAACGCCTCCCTCAACTGTCTAGAACACCAAGCCTCAGGATTACGGGTTAAGATTCCAACCTTCAAAGCCTATCCCCTATCTCCATAATCTACATACCATCCCCAACCCTAAAATGTATAGTGGAGATCTTAGATGGACATGATAGGCTCATCAGCCTATCCGATTAAAGAACCATGAGAAGTCAGGGCCCTCCCTCTTAAAGTTGATCCTCTCCATCAATGCATGGGTTATAAGCGGCAATGCAATGGTTGCGTCGCAGTAGCATGTAACCCTCCTCCCTCCCTCAGCAACCTTACCCCAGCTCACAGCCTCATCCAATGTGCAGCCTGAAAGGCCACCCCACTGTGGAGAATCCGTCGTGATCTGGATTGCATATTTATGCGGGTAACAGTGCTCCTTCACTGTTCTACGGTTAATACCCCTCTTATGCGATATCTCCCCATCACCCCTCCTCAACGAGAGCGACGTTGCAAGTATCTGCGTCACATCCTTCGGAACTCCGCCGCCAATATATATCACGCCTGTATCGGCAACCCTCTCTATTAAACCAACAAACTGATAGAAGTCCTTCATTTGATCAATCATCAGGTTATGTCCCCTGCTCTTAGCTATTAGAAAGGCTTCACCATATGGACTGTCACATATCGCCGGGCAGAAGACTGGAACGCCATTCTCAGCCGCCACAGCAACTATGCTCCTAATCCCCCTCCCAGACAACCATTTACCGAAGAGATATAGAAACTCAAGGGATGAATAGATACGGTTAGGATCCAATGTAAGGATGAAGTCAGCTATTAAATCCTCCATCCTCCTATAATCCGCCTCCCTACCATAAACGTCATAGTACCTGTTCAGATCAGCCATCAAGAGCTCCCCATCATCCACGTCTGGGGATCCACGCCAATAACTGAACCCCAACGCCTCAACAATATCCTCTGAAATATTCGCTCCGGTTGGAACAAGCACATCTATAAACCTACGCTCTATAAGCCAATTTATCATCTTCCATTGGCCCGCTGTGCTCAGGGAACCAGCCAACCCCATGATTATCGTTAAGTCCTTCTCCCTCAGCATCTCCTCCCACAACTCAAATGCTTCCCCAAGCCTCCTACCCTGAAAGGCCGTCCTAGCCATCTCTGAGAGGAGCTGAGAGATACTCTTCCTCCCAACCTCTATACTCTCAACCTTAGCCTTAAGATATGAGTCCATCTGATCCACCATAGATCACACCTCTAACCCGTGAAGGGATAGATAATAGAGAAAGCCCTCCTAAAATTTAATTATATCGTTCTTTATCTCTGATCTATCCTTTATCTCCCTGGAAAGATCAGTTTGGAGGAACGCTCCGAACCTATTATGGTATGGCGCACCCCTCCTCGAGAAGAGCGTAACAACCCTACCATCATGATTCATCTTGAAGCCTGAATCGGCAGGTTCATGGCCCCTAATCAGCAGATCCACATCAAGAAGCCTTAGAAACCTGCATGTTACATCCTCCCCGAAGAGTTTACCTGCCCCCCTAGGAGAAGGATATGTCCCCATAAGATCCTCAACTGGATCGCTCCAGAGGATCTCCTCAAGATGGCTCTCAGCAGGATGCTTCTCATCAGCATACATTAAATCCTCAATGCTCCCAGCCATGCTCGGCACGCCTCCATGCAACATTACAAATCTTCCCTCAACGAGGACGGCGAGGTACATGGACCTAAACAGTCCTCTAAGACCCTCATAGATCATCTCGGAGTCCCCTCCAAACTTCCTCCTCAGATGCCAGGGTAGATCATGCGGGTAAGCCAGTAGATCATCAGGTCCCTCATGATTACCGCGTAGAAGAATTATCCTATCCGGAAACATAATCTTCAACTCAAGGATGACAGAGTAAACCTCAGGTGAATAGAATCCCCTATCCCCATAATCCCCAAGAAAGATCAAGTATGAATCCTCCATTCCTACATCGAGGAAGCCGCATATCTCCAGGATCCTTCTGAGGCTGAGGAGATCCCCATGCAGGTCACCTACCACCGTAACCTTACCTTTAGGTGGGAGAGTGACAAGTCCACCTGAAACCCTGAATCCGGATTCAGCCCTCAGCAGGGCTGAAGCCTCCTCCACAAGCCCTAGGAAGCCTTTAGAGTCTATATTCTCAGCCCTTCTAATAATCTCATCCACCCGATCCATACAGGTCTCCAATACTAGACTAACAACCAGAAACTTAAAAGTTAATATAAAAAAGGATTTATTTATGGTTCTAATTCTATAGAGGATATGTCCACTCAAAAGCTAGGTTTTGAGGAGACCCTTGGAAGACATATCCTACCAGATAAATGTATAGGATGCTGCGCATGCATCATTGTATGCCCATTCAAATCCCTAGAATATGTGGAGAGGAGACCTGCACTCGTAAGGGAATGCAGATCATGCGGTATCTGCGTTAAGGTATGCCCAAAATTTGAGACTTCAACAGCTGATCTTGAAAGGTTCATATTTGGGAGGGAGAGGGGCGGAGGAGAGGACTTCGGCGTCCACAACAGAATCGTAATAGCCAGATCAAGGGATGAGAGGATACTTAGACGATGCCAGGATGGAGGGGCTGTCACATCAATCCTCACCTTCGCACTCAAGAACGGGATCGTAGAAGGGGCGATCGTATCAGGAATAGACAGGGAGGAACCGCTAAAGCCAACCCCAAAAATAATCGATGATGCTGATGAACTGCTGGAATGCGCAGGGACAAGATACACGTACTCTCCGAATCTACTGGCATTGAAGAAAGCCGTTATTGAGGGGAGGGGGAACCTCGCCTTCGTAGGGACGCCATGCCAGATAACAGCCATCAGAAAGATGGGGAAGGCTGGATTAAAGAGGTACTCGGAGAAGGTGAACCTGCTCATAGGCCTCTTCTGCAGTGAATGCTTCACCTATAAGGGCCTCATAAAGGAATATATCATTGGAAAGTTAGGAATAGACCCATACAGGATCGAGAAGATGAACATAAAAGGGAAACTGATTATAAAGTTGAAGGATGGATCCGTAACCTCCTCATCCCTAAAGGAGTTGAGGAGGTACAGGGACAATTGCGGTTCATGCCCAGACTACTCAGCTGAACTCTCAGACATATCGGCTGGAGGAGTAGGATTGGACGGATGGACCCTCCTAATATCGAGGAGCATAAGGGGAGAGGAGATTCTAAAGGCAGCTGAGAAGGAAGGATTCCTCAAAGTAATCAGAGCAGAAGAGAATATGAAACCTATAAATCTGCTGAGGAGACTCTCAAGAAGAAAGAGGGAGAGGAACACCTAAAAAAATGGGGGATTAAATCTTTGTGAGGATCTCCTGCTCAACCCATCTCTCACCCTGAAGAGTCAACTTCCAGTTTGGATCGCTTGGATCCGGCTTATATACGAGGCCCCTCTTAGCCATCTCATTCAACCTAGAGGAGACCCTAGATCTTATCCCACTATACTCCAGCAGCCTATTAAGCCTATGCGCAGTACTCATCCTACCTGCAGAGGCATACAAGATCAAGCCTATAGCCTCATAATGTGTAAGTTTACCCTTCGAGACTATTATTGGACCGTCCCTCGTAAACTCTATTATCCCATCGAAGCCAGGGCCTAAACCTGCACCCCGAAAACTCCTCGAGACCGCCGAGTCAATCTCCCCGAAGAAGTTTTCAGGGAGACCCCTTATCACCTCAATGAGCCTCTCAGCAGTCTCCTCCTCTATAACAACCTCCCCAAAGGAGGTTCTTATCCTCGCCTGGAACTTGGCGGTCAAACATTCTCCTCCATAACCA
>WAQA01000092.1 GCA_015520475.1 Candidatus Bathyarchaeota archaeon
GCTATTAGGGCTGCCAAACCACTTTTATCTTGATCCATCAAGCCCCATCTGAATAGTATGTAGGCAGATAACCCTATGAGAACTGAAAGTATCACAGGAACCATCTTGATCGCTGAGTTTACATCTCCAAGAATAAAGTAGAAAAGGTAGGCGATTAAGTAAATCATTGTTCTACCGTCCCTTACAGCTATTTCAACAGCCTGATACGTTGTTGTAGAGGTCATATTTGATAACTTAGCAGCGTAGTGTGGAGAGTCAACTCCAATTAAAACCCCTCTAACATTGATCCATGGAAGGTAGACATAATATGAGAGGAAGACTCCAGCCGCTATAGCTGAAGATAACATTAACAGATTAACTGTTCCATTCCAATTCTTCCTTTGCCCTTGAGATGATAGCCTTCTAGAGATAATAGAGTCTGAGATACTCTTCATCAGAAGTTTTAGTCTCTTAGATAATGATAGAAGATTTCTTATTGAATTTAAGTACTGCTTTGCAATAGGCTTCGCAATCCAAGCCCATACGAACAAGAATAATATTAATGGCGTAACAGGCTGAGGAGAATTGAAAAGATCCATCTCTAAATTAAGAAGTCTATCATAGAGATTGATATGCATAGGAGTTGATGCCAATATCCATATGAGAGAAGATGAAGCTTCTATGATCGTTAGCTCTACTATTAGGCAGGATATTAAGGATCCTATATGCTTGATCCATCTTCCCGTCCATCTATGCCTCAACATTAAGAGAGAAGATATGTAGATTATAGCTGATAGAAGCCATAATTTAACATCTAGATTTCTGGATATGAGCGTCGCCTCGGATCTCCTCGTCAATACAGCCCCAGAGATGAAGGTGTAATATTGAATGTTTAATATGTTGATTATCTGCAGGATTGTTAGAAGTAGGGTTAAGCCTCCAGAAAGAGCAGAGATAAAATATAAGAGCTTAGCTGTTGCGTCTCCCTCTTCATCCTCCAACTGTTCATCCTCACCCTTCCATGAATCTCCTCTTCAAGAGAAAGAGCAGCGCCACAGCAGCAGATCCTATGATGAGAATTATTAATGTTATAAGCCATGAGGGATACTCTCCAGATAGGATGATTGCACCCGACTCCTTAACTGTGACAAAGACTATTTGGCTATTGGCTGATTGATGCTCAGAGTCTCCAGTCCAGCTTGCTCTAACAGCGTATATTCCAGGCTTATTCGGCCTCCACTCATAATTATATTCTCCCTGTTTGTCTGTCTGGATTTTCCCTATGAGGATCCAGTCTCCATTCCCAGCTGAAACTTCAATTTTAATGTTCGTTTTTATCCTTGGATATATTGATCCTTTAAGGGAGATGACGTCTCCAGGCTTCGCAGTTGACGGGGCAGCCCTCAGGGTTATAGTGCTCTTTAGGAGGTTACTTGAAGATTCAACGTTGAAGACTGTTCTGGCTTGGCTCTTCCCATAGGTTGCATAGACAGTATATTTTCCAGACGGGGAATCCTTACTTAACCGAAAGACAGATTTAAAGTTCCCGTCCTTATCTGTAAGTGCCTGATCGATCCAGACGACATTTCCCCTTGAATCCTTGACCCCTATCTGCACTAGAACTTCGCTCTTATCGAGGCGTCCAGATATTGCCACCAGTTCATCTACACCGTAGACTGGTCTATCCGTTGTGACCCATACAGTGAAGCCTGATGGAACATTCTCAAATTTCGGATTGGAGAGATAAGTATTCCAGTAAGTGAATAACCCATACACTATTAGAGAAGATATTACTAGAAATATTATGAGGGACTTTAGGGTTATAGTGATTACGATTTCCCTTTCTTCGCCAGAATCTGAATTGGCTACTTGAGATTTTAGGTTGTTTCTTTTAGGAGGAGACAGTGAAGGTCGCCTCATAGTACATTGCCAACGCTGTACTCGGCACTATCCATGGCCAGTTATCCATTATCATAACTTTTACCTTGTATTGGCCTGGCATTGCTCCGCTTGGAATCCACCATCCAACAGAGTAACTTTTCGTTTCATACTGGCTTATACTGTCTTTTACAACCCCGAAGAATACCATATGACCCTGTGGATCCGTAACTCGGACAATCATCATGAAGGATCTTGCTACATAGGCGTAGCCTGGACCTACATAAGCATATGTGCCGACTCCTGAAACATTTACTTTGAAGAATATTGTATCTCCCCTAGTGAAGTTAATCGCTACAGTCCCGGTTGATAGGCTGATAGTTTCTACGGAGTTTATAGTCATCGGATAACCAGCAGCTGAAACCTGTGTAACATTTAGGGAAGTAACCGCTAACGCTACTATCACGAGCATTATTAAGATTGGAGCAGTATCCAATAATCTATTACTCTTAGACATACCCATCAGCGTCCATTAACCTTTAAACAGTAACTTTAACATCTTTGTAACTTATTATATAAATAATTTTTCTCGTTTTCATCTTC
>WAQA01000093.1 GCA_015520475.1 Candidatus Bathyarchaeota archaeon
ATATCGCATAGAACGGTGAGCTTTGCCTCTTTTACCTCTGGATAGGCTGGGAGATGAGCTCCCTGGAATATTCCCCCGGTACCTACAACTCCAACTTTAATCCTATCCAAGATGCATCTCCTTCATTGATCTATAGACGTATCTATAAAAGTTATTAAATAGTTAAAAGTTTTGTTGAAGAATTTAGATGGTTCCAGCATCATATCCCCATCTTTCTAGGTAATTCCATCTTTAGATTCAAGTTTAGGATTCATTGTCTTATGGTTTCAACTAGGCTTCTTTCCCCTTCTAATCCGCCTCATCTTAAGTCTATGCTGTAGAACCAGCAGTTTCTCGGGGGCCAGTATCTTGCTTGTCATGTATATTACTGCAAACGTTAGAGCCGCCGAGTACGGTATTCCATAAATAACTTCTTGCGGAACCCCGGATAGGAACATCTCCTTAGCCAGGATCATCGGATAAGATGTGGGGAAGGCATATACGAGGATCTGGAGGGATACAGGCAGCACCCTTGGATCTCCATACATAATTATAATTGAGGGGATGAATATGGGGATTACTATGACCCCTAACAGTGAACTCGCCATCCTAACGTCGCTACTTAGGGCTCCAATCACGATTCCTGTGGAGGTGACAAATAGAATCGAGATTATCAGGCTTACGGCTAATATGAAGTAGGATTCGGAGGGGGGAGGGGGAATGGCGCTCAGCACATTCGTCACCCCAACATTTAATTCTATGGGTATAAATGTTCCTGCAGGGATGAAGGCTCCGCTTAGCCCTCCAATATAGAGGAAGAAGCCGACTGCGAAGATTATTCCGCCTAGAACCGCTACAACCGATGATCCTAGGAGCTTAGCTAGGAGTATCTCGTATCTTGAAACAGGGAATGTTAGGAGGGTCTCCAGGGTTTTCTCTTCATTCTCAACTGCTGTTGCTGTAGCGGCTATCTGCGCCATCGTCAAAGCCAGAATAAAGAGGACAAGAGGCACAATCACACCGTATCCTATCACGAGCTGACTCATAATAGACTGCGGCGCAGCTGAGATAATCCTACCCTTAATCACCGTGTATCTCGTGATGTTCAGGGGGTTCCTTACATCTTCAGGGTTTACGTTTGGAGCTATCTTCGATATTAGAGCCGAGCTTAGAGCCTTTGAGGATAACTTTATGATCTCATCTAGTGCTGAGAATCCCCCTATTGATCCGAAGCCGACCCCACCTACGATCAAGTACACGTCAACATTGACTCTTCTGAAGTTTGATAGTTGCTCTCCAAACCCTTTCCTGATGATTATGACGGCTTTTAAACCGTTCTCTTCCGCCTCCCTTATAGTTATGTTTAGACTGTTTGATTCTGGATTGATGATGTTTAATCCCATACTCCTGAGCATGCTTATGTATCCTCTGCTTAGGATGGATCCGTCTTGATCTATAACTGCCACGTCAAGTCTCTTCACGCTTGCCTCAGCCACGCTCCTTATTGATGATGAGATTATTATCCCGGTGATCGGCAACATTATGATGGGTATTATTAGCCCTATGTAGATTCTAGGGTCTCTCAGGAGATCCTTAACCTCCTTTTCTATGAGCGGCATCAGCTTCTTCATCTCGCTATCGCCTCCATGAAGGCCTCTTCAAGATTTGAGGCGCTGTAAAGGTCCTTTATCTTGTGCGGCTCCCCCTCAACTATGACTTCACCATTATAGATTATTGCAAGTCTAGAGCAGAGATATTCTACTTCAAGCATGTTATGGCTGGAGAGTATTATTGCTCCCCCATCCTTAACGTGATCCTTTATTATTCTCCTTATGTATTGCGCGTGGAAGACGTCTAATCCAGAGGTAGGCTCATCCAAGATTGCAAGTTTAGGCTTAACCATCAATGCCCTCGCTATCTGGATCCTCTTCTTCATCCCCTTACTGTAACTCTTCATTTTATCCATTACCCTCTCCCCGAGCCCCGATATTTTGATGGCTTCCTCAACAGCGTTTTCAGCGTCGGTCTTCGAGGAGAAGTATAGCTTAGACACTATCGACAGATACTCGTAGCCGTTCAGGTTCCTGTATGTCCCAGCATCCTCAGCCAAGTATGATATTAATGGACGGATCTTATCCGCTTCCCTTGTCACATCATATCCTAAAACGTTAACGTATCCGCTGGTTGGTAGCAGTAATGTTGCAAGTATCCTCAGGGTTGTTGTTTTACCAGCACCGTTTGGACCTATCAACCCGAATATTTCACCGTTATAGACATGGAATGAGACTCCTCTAAGAGCTCTTATACTTCCAAAATCTTTAATTAGATCCTTAACTTCAACAGCCTCCGTCGGAGACATTCCATATGCCTCCACATCACAGGTTTTAATCTTCATGGATTACTCTTATAGAGGCTTTTCAGCTTCTCATATAATGCCTTATTCTTTCTTCCATAGACCATTCCACTCTTCTTCGCGTAGATGTATAGCGTTCTCATCTTATCGTCTTCTTCGAATCTGATTCTGAGAGGTGGAATCCACGCTCTGCTATCTCTCCATCTCCTCAGAACATCATCCCATCCAAGATGTAGATCTATAATCTTATTATATGGGATTATCGTCTCAGACATCTCTTCAGTCTCCTTGTCCCTTCCTGAGAGAACAATCACATCATCTTCTAGGATTAGGTTGCCAACATATTTGTGAAGTGGTTTTCCTAGGGGCTGAGAGAGATGTGCAATAGCCCAATCCTTAAGCC
>WAQA01000094.1 GCA_015520475.1 Candidatus Bathyarchaeota archaeon
CGCGGTTCTTGATGCCGAGGCCAGCCTCCCTCAGGGAGAGGGATAATATCCTATGTTCAAGGCTGAAGAGGGCTGGATGAACGGCAATAGAGAGATCTATAAGGTCTCCTCCCACATCATCGATGTTTGAGAGATCCCATGATGTCATATATAATTTGTTCCGCTCAAGAATCTCACCCAGCCTCGTCTGGATCATTCTGATTACAGGTAAGAACCTCTCCATCTCAGACCTTCCAAAGTAAATTATTATCGGTTTAAACCTTTAAGTCTTTTCAGGTGTTCCTTCACCCTTTATTATCCTCAAGGCCCTCCTGAACTCTTCTGTTCCAGCACGTCTCAGAACCTCATATATCAGCATCTCCGTGGATATTATGGTGACTCCATTGAACCTCAACCTTTCAAGGCTTACAGCCTTATCCTCAGGGTTCCTTGAGGAGACAGCGTCGCATACAACGTACATGTCATACTCTGAGAGCCCCTCCAATGCTGTCTGACTTATACATACATGGGCTTCAATCCCAGTTAATATTATAGATTTAGCGTTAACCCTTCTCAGCTCACGTCTGAAATCTTCAGATCCGAAACAGCTGAACTCGATCTTCCTTATAGGCTTGATGTTGGGTAGTAAACGTTTAATCTCAGGTATGGTTTCCCCTAAACCCTCAGGATACTGCTCAGTTAGGATTACTGGAACCTTAACTATGTCGGCGAATAGGATGAGTTTACGGATGTTATCGACAACCCTCTCCTTCTCATATATGAATGGGAAGAGCTTCTCCTGAACATCAATGATCACCAGAACCGTTCCATCCCTCGAAATCAAACCTTTAGGACCCTGCATCATGGATCCGCTCCAACATGACAGAGACATATGCAAATAGTAAAATGGAGATTATAAAAAGGATTTCGAAGGATACAGTTCTAGGATCACATCATATTCGGGAGGGCATGCCCTAGCAGGGAGCGTGAATGGATATCCTCTACTGCCTCGGCGCAACATCCCTAAAGGATAGACTTTATCCTCTCAGATATCATTTCGGATCCATCCTTGAAGATTGGAGGTTCAGGATTCTCTTTAAGAACATTCTCTATCGAATCTATCAGCGATCTCCTCTCCAATTTATCGGAGGGTATAATCCTGTATCCACTCTTACCCCTGAAGACCTCAGCGTTGTCAATATGCTCGAAGTCCCCTGCTAATGGTATTATGATAGCTCTCTTCCTGAAACGGGATATCTCTATCAGGCTTGAATATCCAGCCATGCATATTATGAGGTTTGAGGAGAATATCTGGTTAAGCGGGTTTGGATCAAAATATTTTGGGGATCCTATCACCTTAAATTTTAATCCTAGGTCTCTCAGGGCTGGAAGGATTCTTCTCAGCAATGGTTTACCCACCGATGTCCCTCCTAGATTTATGAGGACGGAATCTTTAACGTGTCCTCTGGGTTCATAGTCATGAGTGAATATTTGACCATAGAATTCGAATTCTTGATTATGTAGGGCCTTTAAGCCGCAGTATATCCTAGCGCTGAACCTCCGCAGCCTCCCATATATGGATCTGTTCAGGTATGGGATTATGAGGAGCTGGAGAACAGAGGATTTGTTAGGTTTGAATCTTAAGAAGTCTGTTATGAAGATTGATTTTACAGATGGATTATCCATTAGAAGTATCTCCCAGAACTCATCCGCAACCAACCCGTCATAATCATCAAAGTCAACGGCCGCTGCAAGCCTATACGCGTTCCTCTTGACTATATGATATAACCCTTTAACTCCGTCTATTCCTATCTTCAGTCTTCCATCATAGAATAGATCCTCTACGGCGCGGTCAAGACCCTCCAGATCATAGGATACCGGATGAATCTTAACCTTCCTAGCCTCAAGATACTTCAGAGATATTCCTGAAGTTATCCATGTTACATTAGCCCATCCGATAAATCTTGAGAGGTAAACATCTCTAACTATATGGCCCAACCCTACACTTGAGGATAGAAAGAGCAGCCTCATCATCAACCGATTAATAAAGAAAGGTTAAGTAGCTATTAAGGTTTCTCTAGGGGAGGCTATAGAGGATCTTGAAGTAACCGGTTAACCCTCCACATCTTAGTATACTTAAATAGCAGATTCACAGATCTATAGTTAGAAAGTTTTGGAGAGAATAGTGATGTGCTGCTCAAAGAAAGAAGAGAAGTATGAGTGCTGCGGAAAAACATTCAATACAAAAGAGGAATTAGAGAAGCATAAAGAGGAAGAGCATAAGAAGTCATGTTGCAGATGAATGGAGAAGTAATCAAGCAACATCAAATCTTCCCTCCATATTTTATATAATTGGCCCCAGAAATTCATTCTAGGATTATGAGGTGTGATCGCTTATCGAGGAGTGTACCGTCTACATCTAGATTCTGATGATCCATCTATCACTGACCATCAACGTCGGTCTCCACCAGAACCGTAAGAGGAGGCTCCATACAATACATCAGCCATCCCTTAAAGCTCTTTAAGCATCTAAAACAATTATCTTATGCTGGAGGGGAGATCCTTGAGAAAGGTTAAGGTGGCCATTGTTGGATCTGGATTTTTAGCCGACATGTATGCCCGCTGCTACAATGAGATGTCCAACGTTGAGATAGTAGCGGTTTCCTCTAGGAGGGAGGAGAAGGCGAAGAGGTTTGCGGAGAGGTTCGGAGTTAAGTCATGGTATGTAGATTATGAGGAGATGTTTAAGAATGAGGATGTTGAAGCCGTGAATGTCTGCGTACCAAACTATCTTCATGCTCCAGTAACGATTTCAGCGGCGGATCATGGAAAGCATGTTCTCTGCACGAAGCCCCTAGCAACAAGTATGGAGCAGGCAGAGGATATGGTGAGGACATGTAAACGTTCAGGAGTCATCCTTATGTATGGTGAGAATTGGCTGTTCACGCCGGCCTCATACAGGATACGGGAGATAATAGATGAGGGGGCGCTCGGCAGGATATTGGCTGTTGAGGCACGTGAACAACATAGTGGAAGCCACTCTCCATACGCGACGAAGAAGGAGTACTGCGGTGGAGGAGTGCTCATACATATGGCTGTTCATCCAATAGGATTCATCATGAAACTTATGGGTAGGCCGGTGGAGAGGGTCTACGCGGAGCTGGGAAACCTGCTCCATAACATCGAAGTTGAGGATTACGCTCTATTAACGATGAGGTTTAAGGGAGGAGGATACGGAGTTGCACATTCAAACTATATAACTAGGGGAGGAATGCAGGAGAGGATTGAGATATATGGAAGTGAAGGGATGGCGTTTATCGATCTTACACATGCAAGCCCAATCAAGATGTATAGTGAGGTTGGATACTCATATGTTGTGGAGAAGGCCTCAAGGAGCATCGGCTGGACATCCCCAGCAATAGATGAGAAGGTTGGCTATGGATTCGCCAACATGCTCCATCACTTCATCGAATGTATAATCGAAGATAGAGAGCCCATGTCAACAGGTGAGTTCGGCCTTGAAGTCCTGAGGGTAGTGTTCGCAGGATACAAATCTAACGAGAAGGGCATGTATGTAACGCTCCATTGACGTCCCTCGGCTCCTAGGGGGATGTTGGATTTTCATCATCTCTCAACGGGTTATTCATCACCCTTTTAGATTTCCACCCCACACCTAAAAGACTAGGTTTCCCCATCATTTTTGGTGATGCTGGCTGAGAAGATATCTAGATGTACACCTATATCATCTGGATTGGGGTGAGGGATAAGACGAATATGGCTATAACAAGGGAGACAGCTATCTTTCTGCTGAGGCTCACATCTGATACGCTGTCAAGCGGTTCAGGATGCCTCTGCGCCATCGTGAAGAGAGCGAAGAGAGCGAAGAACCAGTAGCCTGTCAGGAATAGATATCCTATCGCTATGAAGCTTAGAAGTCTTCTGCCCATAGGCTTCAACATGCAGTAGGCGATATGTCCCCCATCCAATTGTCCTGCAGGAATCAGGTTCAGCATAGTTATTAGGATTCCAATATATCCTGCGAAGGCTACGGGATGCAGTATCACCAGTAAATGTGGGAGATTATGTGGGTTCGGAGGCTTCTTCAATAGGAGTATCACCAGGTATCGGTATAGGAATGGGAGGGACAGGACATGCGGCGGAACCTCCTTAACCCACCTCATATCTGAGAGGGATAATCCGGCGATTGTAACTATGATGGAGACGGCGAAGCCTATTGTCGGCCCCATCATACCCATATCGAATAACGCGTCACGGTTAGGGATCATCGACCTCAACCGTATAAGAGCCCCGAAGGTGCCGAGGGGTGGAGGGCCAGGTATGAAGTATGGACCACTCGCCTCCAGATGATACTTCTTTATTGCAATTTTATGTCCCATCTCATGCAGGCCTAGAATCGCCATTATAGCCGCCGTGAAGAGGGCTGCATTCAAGTATGGATTTCCAAAGATGGCTGATTGGAGGAAGCCGGCTATGAATGTTGTTAGGAGAGTGGAGAAGAATAGGAGCGTTATTATCCTCTTATTTCCGGTCTTCGTAGGAGGCTTCTTGAAGATTTGAATCACTATTCCACCATTGGATCTCCTCATGGAAGCGAGGTAATTGATTGGTTCTAGATCCCTCAGCAACCCCAAGAATCTATCCTTCAAGTCAGAGGTCTCAGCCACATAGAAGATTGGCGTATCAAACTCGAAGAGCTCCCCCTCTATAACGAATCTCCTCGCAACTATACTTCTAAATTCATCAAAGAGCGGATCCATCTGCATTTACTCCGGACAGTCTCAGCAAATCTTAAGTATTCAACTCACCATCCATCTCTTCCAGATAAATGTTACATCAATAATTGACAGCGCCTCCATCAAGTTAAATCTTTACATGCCAGAGCAGAGCTTCAGATGGTTGATTACTCCCAGAACACTTCTATATTCTATGAGAGTCCTGATTTGATATTTTAGTTGCGCTGGCATGGTGGGCTACAGGGATGCTGGTGGCAGCTCAGATGATGCAGAACACGTTATGATCTTATTGCTTCCTCATATATGCCTATAGTATCCTTAGCAACCTTGTCCCATGTGAAGAATTGGATAACCCGTCTCCTTCCGTTCTCACCCCACTGCTTCGCCCTTTCAGGATCCTTCAGTATCTCTTTTATTCCCCATGCGATGTCAGCTGGATTCCCACCGTCAACGTGAACTCCACATTGATCTGGACCGCTTGGAATAACCTGCTCTTTGAAGCCGCTGATCCCGCTTGCCCCTACAACAATCGGCTTCTTCATCGACATAGACTCTAAGGATACTATTCCGAAGGGTTCATGTATGCTTGGGAAGACACATAGATCAGCCATTGCGTAATGTAGTATCCGCTCCTTCTCCGTAACCCATTCAGATCTAAACTCAACATTCCTTCTCACATTCAATCTGCAGGTTAACCTCTGCAGATCCGTGTAGTCCTCGCCCTTACCTAAAATGACAAGTTTGGTCTTCGGATAATCTTTAAGGACTGCTGGGAGCGCTGCAAGGAGGTTCTGGACACCCTTTATCCACGTTAACCTTCCAATGAACAGGATAACCTTCTCATCCGGCTTAATCGAGTATCTCTCTTTGAGCCGTTCTATCTCTTCTTTGCTTACCTTTGCAGGATCATACTTTTCAGGGTCGCATCCGTTCCAGCAGACCCTTATCTTATCAGCCGGATAACCAAGAGATATGAGATGGTCACGCATCGAGTATGAGACTGTGATCACTATATTGGCTTTCTCAGCCATCTCCCTCTCAAACTCTCTAACTACACGTGAACCTTGACCTAACGTCCGCAGCTGCTCTGTGGAGTGGACGTGGAAGACAACCGGTAACTTCTCCTCTTCACTCTTAATGATTAGACCTGCTATTGCGGAGAGCCAGTCATGAACGCAGACGATATCGAAGTGCTCCTTATCCTTTCTGACAAGTTCATTCAGGAATTTTGAGGCTGAGAGTATATTATAGCATAGGGTGTCACCGAAGAATCTTAGATTCACCCCCCAACTCCTCAAGTCGTCACTTACGAATGTTGAGAGGGTAGGTGACGTATCAACTATTTTTGGACGGTGAATCATAACGCCTCTCCACAGTTCACGTGTCTTAAGATCTCCTGGATTAAGTGTGAAGACAACGACGTCATGTCCTCCAATGATAAAGCGACGTGTTATCTCAATCGCGTATGTGCCGAGTCCACCGACTAATCTGGGATAATACTCCCAAACATAATAAGCCATCTTCAACCCGATTCATCTCAAATTAGATTATGCATTCCTCACATAGAAAGTTACCGTTTAACTCTTTAAGGTTACTGGACCAGTTTCCACACCTTTCACAGTAACCTGCAATCGACAGGTCATCCGAAACCCTTACATATGCATCCTCAGCAATCCTATTCTTCTCCCGCAGGATCTCTATGAGAACAGGGGCGACGGATAGTAGATCCTTACTGGAGATTATGCCGGCAAGCCTATTATTATGCATAACAATTAACCTCCGGATGTTTAGGCGGCACATCTCCCTAGCAGCCTTAAGCAGAGTCTCATCAGGACCTATCGTTATAAGCGGGGTGCTCATCACATCCTTCGCGGTTAACCTCTCCAAGTGAACGTCTCCAGATAGGATCTTCTGGACAACACTCTTGACCGTTATCTTTGTGAGAACCCGGATGACGAGATCCCTCTCAGTTATAATGCCAAGCGGCTCACCATTCCTATTTACCACAACTACGCAGCCAACGTTATGTCTCTTCATCAGCTGAGCTATCAGCGGGATGCAGGAGTTCTCGTCAGCGGTGATGACTGGACTGCTCATCACATCCCTCACGAGAATCTCTTCTTCAATATTTGTTCTGGTCATTCCCTTTCAAACCAACAGTCTATTTAAGACATATCTTGATGAGAATTAGCTCCGAGATATTTATACCTTCTGGAAAAAGAAAAAGAGCAGGAGACATAACAGCAAAGCAACACTTAATTAGAGCAGTAATGAAATCTATCGAAAAGCACAATGGAAAAACAGGCCTATGA
>WAQA01000095.1 GCA_015520475.1 Candidatus Bathyarchaeota archaeon
AGAGATAAGCCTCCAGGAATAGACGGGCTAAAACTTTTCTCTCCCTTAAATCCATCTATTATGGCGGGTATGCTGAGGTTTAGGGGGAAGAGAGGTTTGGTGGATGAAGATGTTAGGGTGCACATCTTCATCAGCGGCAGGGTTCAAGGAGTATTCTTCAGATATGAGGTTATGAGGAGGGCCCGTCGGATGGGGGTTAAAGGATGGATCCGGAACCTCCCGGATGGACGGGTTGAAGCCGTATTTGAGGGTTCAAGGAGGGATGTTGAGGAGTTACTGGCGTTCTGCAGGAGGGGTCCTGAAGGGGCGATAGTGGAGAACGTTGAGGTTGAATGGGAGAAGCCTAAAGGAGAATTCGAAAACTTCATTATACGTTACTGACGTCCATCCTCATCCAAGCCCTAACCGAAACCTTCCCTCCTCAAAAATATTTTATTTGTAGTTGTAGATTATAAGCCGGTGTCTAGGTTGCGTAGGAGAAGGTATGGGGGAAAGAATGTCGGTGCAAGGGTTCTCAAGGCAGTCTCCTCAGGCTTAAGGCTTAAGATACTCACCCTCCTATATGAGAGGGGCCCCCTATCCTACACTGAGATAATGAATCTCCTCCGCCTAAACCCTGTTAGGGATGCAGGTAGATTCGCCTATCACCTTAAACAGCTCCTAAAGACAGATCTGATAGAGCCTGAAGTTGAGAATAAAAAGTATAAGTTGACCGATTTAGGGAGGAAGGTTGTCAACTTCGCCGATGACCTTGAAGAGTCCGCCTATGTGAGGCGGCGTATGCTCGTTAGAACCTCCAGGCTGGCGATAGAGGAGTTCGACAGGAACAAGATAGCCCAATCCCTAATAAAGGAGGCCAATGTACCGGTAGACCTGGCTCAGAAGATAGCACGTGAAACTGAGAAGAGGCTTCAGGAGACAGGGGCGAAGTATCTGACAGCCCCACTAATAAGAGAGTTTGTAAATGCGATACTTATAGAGAGGGGCTTAGAGGAGTACAGGCATAAACTCACAAGATTAGGGATGCCTGTCTACGACGTTACAAACCTAATAAAGGATCTAAGCGAGTCAGGATCAAACGTTGAGGATGTACATAGGAGGGCAAGCAACGCCGTCATAGGCGAGTACACCCTACTAAGCATACTGCCGAGGGATATAGCAGATGCACATCTCTCAGGAGACCTCCACCTAAACAATATAGGATGCTGGATCCTGAAGCCATGCGAGATAATCCATGATCTACGCCTATTCCTGAGGAGAGGCTTGAGAATTGAAGGATGGAGACCGCTGCTTCCATGCGATCCACCAGAAGACTTCAGATCCGCCCTCTCCCTAGCCGAGGATATATTGAGACTTACAAACCCAGAGGTCTCAGGCGTCCAAGTAATCGATTACTTCAACATCTTCCTCGCCCCATTCCTCACAGGATATTATCCCGAAGAGGTGAAACATAGCCTCCGACTATTCCTCACAGAGATAAACCACTCCATCCCGAAGGCAGCGTTGGGAATAGAACTCTCAACCCCAACCTTCCTGGCTGAGGAGGAAATCAACTACGCCGGAGAGAAAGAACTGAAATACTCAGATATCACCGAGGAGAGTGCAAGGTTAGCCTCCCTAATAATCGATGTGATGCTTGAGGAGCCTAGACCATGCATCAGCCCACTCCTCATAATCAAGGTTAGATCCGAATCGATCAAGGATGATACGTGGCGGAGCATCCTCTACAAATCGCATAGGCTGGCTATTGAGAAGGGAGGAGTATACTTCGCCAATCTAGGATCTGAAGGGCAGCCTCCATCATCATATACGACTGCCGGATCAAGGCTGAGCGGCGACTGGACTGGAGACTGGGAACTCGACATCATACGTACCGGAAGCATAGAGAGCATAATCCTAAACATTCCAAGAGTATCCTATAACAGCGGAGGGAACATACGGGCCTTCTTCGAGAGATTATATGATCTCTCAGAGAAGGCTGTGAGGGCCCTAGAAATAAAATACTTAACTATGAAGCAGCGTGTAAAGGAGGGGCTGCTCCCATTCCTCTCAGGAAGAACCGACGGAGACATCTACTACAGACTTGAAAATGCAACTAGACTGGTGAGTTTCGTAGGGTTGAATGAGGCTGTGGAGCATATGACAGGTGAGAGGATAGGCGAGAGCAGTGAAGCCCTAAAATTCGCAGAGGAAATCCTAAACCACCTAGCAGAGAACATAAAGGAGCTCTCATCAAAGTCCTCGGCTAGATGCGCCCTCTCATCAGCGAACAGCCATGAAGCCTCATATAGACTGGCAAGCCTCGACGTTGAAGAGTACGGTTGGGGAAGGGTGAAGGTTCAAGGAGACAGAAACAATCCATCCTACACATACATGAACATAACAGGATGGGAAGGCGAAGCCGAAATAGAGGACAGATTAACCCTCGAATCAAGATTCCACAGGTTAACTCCAGGTGGACACCTAGCCATAATCCCAATCCGCAACATAGAAGCATCAGCCGAGAAACTCCTAGAAATCTCAGAGGAGATCATAAAGAAGTATCCCCTAGGCCTCTACTACTACGAGTCAGGAATCCTCTACTGCACAAACTGCCAGAGAACCTTCCATGGAAACCTGATAAAATGTCCATCATGCGGATCCACAGATACAACCAGAATCTTCAACCAGAAATCATATGGATCCATCCGGAAATAGGAGGCCAGGATACAAGCCCTAAAAAACAGCCTATAACATTCCCTGGCCGAGATGATGAGGCTGCATACTACAAGATTAAGCGGACAAACAAAATAATCAACGAAGCTTTAATATCGCATCCCCATTAAACTTTTAGGCGGAGATGAAGATGGCTGAAGTTAGATTTGGAATGGCTGGTACAGGGGTGGGTGCAAACTTCTTCGCCCAGGCATTCTCATCCCTCTCCGAAAACGACAGGGCCAGGCTCGTCGCAGTGAACAGTAGACGGGAGAGTAGAGCGAAGGAGTACGCCTCAAAATGGGGCTTAAAGAAGTACTACACCGATTATGGACGGATGCTTGAGGATCCCGAGATAGACGCCGTCATCATAAGCACGCCCCACTTCCTCCACTACAAGATGACCATCGAAGCCATAAAGATGAACAAGCATGTCCTAGTTGACAAGCCTATGGCAATCAACCTTAAAGAGGCTGATGAGATGATAGCTGAGGCTGAAAGGAAAGGTGTGAAGTTAGGCGTCAACCTACAGTCAAGATTTGATCCAGTATACAGGAAGATCAAGGAGGCCGTTGATGATGGAAGGTTTGGAAGGTTAATCCTTGGAGAGGCACTCGTGAAATGGTATAGGACGCAGGAATACTACTCCTCAAGCAGCTGGAGGGGGAGATGGGCTACTGAGGGTGGAGGAGCATTAATCAACCAGGCAATCCACACGATAGATCTGCTCCTATGGATCATGGGATCCCCGAAGATGCTGTGGGGCCAGATAGACACCGTAGCACATGAGATAGAGGTTGAGGATATAGCCGTTGCAACGGTCAGATTCGAGAATGAAGCGTTAGGAGTGATCGAGGGAAGCACAGCCCTCTACCCAGGCTTCCCACATAAACTTGCAATATATGGGACGGATGGCATGGCCCTCGCTGAAGGAGACACGTTGAGGAGATGGTCGATAAAGGGGATGGAGGAGACCGTTCTCGAGGAGAGGAAGGAGGGTCTCCAGGCATGGTCGAGGCCTGAGATGCTTCCGGCAACCAACCACGCCTCCCTCCTCAAGGACTTCGCCAGGGCAGTCCTGGAGGATAGGGAGCCATACGTCAACGGTTATGAGGGAAGAAGATCCATAGAATTAATCATGGCAATTTACAGGTCAGGTAGGACAGGGGAGACCGTGAAGTTCCCACTCAAAGAATAAACTTCTTCTCCATCTAGATTAATGGGTTCAGGTGAAGGCTTAACGGATCCTCCCCACCCAGACATCTAGAACCAGACGATACGATAACCCTGTGGAAGCGAAGGATTCATGGTTAAGGCGGACATAACCCTAACAAACGCGAAGGCCCTGATCTCAGGAAGTATCCTACGATGCGGGGTTGCAGTGGAGGATGGGAGGATATGTAGGATAGCGAAGGACCCCAACCTCCCTAAGGCCTCGGAGAAGATTGATCTCAAGGGAAGATTGATCATGCCTGGATTAATAGATGTGCATGTCCACTTCAGAGATCAGGCCCTATCATACAAGGAGGATTTCAGGTCTGGGACGATGGCCGCTGCGAACGGCGGAGTAACATCCGCTATAGACATGCCGAATAATGATCCAGTCACAATGAACCTGGAATCCCTGAGGGAACGCATCAAAGAGGCTGAGAGGAAAACAGTGATCAACCTTGCCTTCTACTCAGCCTTCCCTGAGAGGGCTGAGGAGATCAATAGGATAGTGAGGGATGGAGGGGCAGTGGCATTCAAGCTCTTCCTAACAAGGAAGGTTGGAGGGGTTGATCCATGCGATGAGGATGCAATCATAGAAGCGTTAAGGGAGTCTGGAAGGTTGGGGGTTCCAGTTGCAGTGCATGCTGAGAGCATCAAAATACTGAGGGAGAGGGCTGAGAGGATTGGAGAGTTGAGAACAATCAACGATTATCTGAGGCTTCACTCGCCAAGCGTTGAGGAGGAAACCGTAAGACGCATGCTCCATCTCATAGGGGACATGCATGTGAAGGTTCACTTCTGCCATGTGAGCTCCGCTGGAACCGTGAAGATGATCTCTGAGGCTAGAGAATCCGGTATTCCAGTCACATGTGAGGTTACACCATACCATCTCCTCATATCATCATCAGATCTCAGGGTGAAGGGCTTCATCGCCCTCTCAGATCCACCTGCAAGGGACAGGAGAATAATCAACCAGCTATGGACCCTTCTACGTAGGGGGATGATAGATGTGATAGCCTCGGATCACGCCCCCCACGCCATAGAGGAGAAGACTGGAGATTCAATATTGGATGTTGAGGCGGGCGTTCCAGGATTAGAGGTTACACTCCCATTAATGCTGACCCAGGCTGATAAGGGCCTCATAAGCCTTCCTGAGATAGCCTCTCTAATGTGTAAGAGGCCTGCTGAAATCTTCGGTTTAACCGGTAGGGGGGAGCTGAAGGAGGGAAACTACGCTGATATGGTAATCGTTGATCTGAAGAGAAGATATAAGATTGATCCATCCCACTTCTACTCTAAGGCCAAATACTCACCCTTCGAGGGATGGGAGGTGAAGGGGAAACCTGTCAAGACATTCGTGAATGGAAGGCTTGTGATGGATGAGGGTGAGATCACAGCTAAGCCTGGAAGCGGAAGGATAATAAGGTGGAGAAGTTGAGGTTCATCGCTGACGGCATGCTTGGAAAATTAACCCGTTGGCTCCGCATGCTCGGCCACGACGTAAAATACTATAACGCCACAGATGATAAGGACTTGATCAAGGCTGCAAAGGCCGAGGGGAGAATCCTACTCACAAGAGACAACATACTATATAGGCGGGCTTTAAGGGAGAATGTTGAAGCCTTCCTCGTGAGGGGTGAAAGCGAACATGAGAGACTCGCCGAGCTAGCCGGGGAATACAACCTCAAACTCGAGATAGACATGGCCTCTTCACGATGCCCAAAATGTAACTCAAAGATAATACCTGTAAGGAAGGAGGCCATAATAGATCTGATACCTGAAACCACATCCAGATTCTACAATGACTTCTGGAGATGCAGTGGATGTGGAAAGGTTTATTGGCGTGGATCACATTGGAGGAGGATAGAGGAGACCCTAAACCTAGCCAGAAACCTAACCTCAAAGGTTAGGGTGGAGGAGAATCCATAACTACCTAACCTCAACCGTTCCATCATCATTGAATATTATCTCGCCCTTCCTCCTTATCTTGAGAGCCCTGTTAAGGTTGTAGATTCTCTCGAAGGCATTCGAGACCTTCAATGGGCAGAGGGTTGCATTCGAACATTTATTTTCCTCCAAGACTAGATCCGCCATGTATGATAATGGAATCCTCCTCCCACCGAACCTCTCCAAGAGCACATTATATACCCTATCAACCTCGCCGCATACATAATAGTAATGGTCCTGGGGGCATCTCCCATACCTGAACTCATGGACTATTGGACTGTCAATCCTACCCTTTATAAACTCGATGTTCATCCTACCCATAAACTCCCTCTCCCCAACCTCCCCATAATGATATCTCTTGATGAGATCCGCTATCTCACGTGCCCCTTCATCATATAAGACCTCATGCTTCACTATTCTGCTGAGGCCTTGCCTATACGCTCCTATCCATAAGCCATCCCTATACCCGTCGCTTACAGGTCTGATGATGAAGCCCTGCGACATAGGATTCCTCTCAAGAAGCCACTCAGCATCATCGATTGGATCATCATATCCCCTGAGATTCTTGAAGACTGAGACGCCTAGGTTCCTATCGAAGACTATCAGGATATCCGTCAATAATATGCTTGTTCCAGACAACTCTACTCCCTATTCTTCGGATAAGAAGATAAATATAAACTTTTATGATATGCCGCTTGCAGGCTGAGTCTTAGGTTATGTTTAATCCTGCTCCTCCCATCCTATCAGGGTGAGGATTCTCCTGACAATCCTGAACCTCCCCATCTTCGATAGGAAGTAATCTATCTTGAGGAAGGCCACTATCAGGATGGCTGTAAGTATTATTGATAGGATCACCGTTGCGGTCTGCCCGAGTATCTGCTCCATTGTAAGGCTGAATCTCTGACCTATAAAGGCCCCGGTCACCCCAACCAGCATCTTACCTGTAAAGTAGACTATGAAGAACTTCAGCGGATTATATCTTATCAGGCCGAGGGGAATCACGATTGGATCGTCAGGTATAGGTGATACTGCGGCGATGAAGGCTGCTATTGCGCCTAGCTTACCCATCCTAAACCTCCCATCATAACCTGCCTTCCCGCTTACCCTCCTCCTGTTGAGGGCCCTCCCAATAAAGAAGGAGATGACGAAGTGGATGGTCTTTGCGAGTGAGGCTCCTAAAGCAACGAAGAATCCTATTATGATAGGGTTTAGGGTGTAGAGTATGCTTCCA
Organism: Candidatus Bathyarchaeota archaeon; assembly: GCA_015520475.1. GTDB lineage: Archaea > Thermoproteota > Bathyarchaeia > Bathyarchaeales > WAQA01 > WAQA01. The sequence continues at coordinate 7,085 of WAQA01000095.1, forward strand.
GCAGCCCCTGAAATCACGATGTTTGATGGGCTGAGGAATGGTATGAGGTTTAGGATGAGGGAGAAGACGAATACTCCCAGGTATCCCCAGCTCAGATAATCCTCTAAGATCGCTATCATAATATTTGAACCGTCCGAGAGCCGATTTGATATGCAAGTATTAACGGTTCACATTTATAATACTTCTTTTCATTTTTCAGCTCCAGCTCCATGCTCAGATCTACGTTTCATCAGGAGGCTGCTGTAGGGATCATATACTGGACTGTAACCTTCGATTCCCAGATCCCTCATCACCCTCCTAAACTCCCTAATAGCCGCTCCGATCTCCTCATCAGCCGGCGCCATCCTCTTCAACTCGACGAATCCGCCTAGACCATCAACCTCATCCAATCCTATAATGGTCTCCCTGTAAAGGTAGAGGTCCCTCCTCTTATCGACGACTATCACCCTCTCAAGTATCCTCTGAAGCGTATCCATCAAACCCCTATAACCCCCAAGATCCATCGTGAACATCCTCTTCCTCCTCAAACCCGACACGTGCCGTTCCTCATAGAAGATCAATTCATACCTCTCCTCCCCAATGAACTCTCTAATCTTCAACTTGCCATCAGGAACATGGAAGTATACGTCCCTATGC
>WAQA01000096.1 GCA_015520475.1 Candidatus Bathyarchaeota archaeon
CCCCTACGGGACAGGCTCCTGAAGCCTACGCTTTGCTCTGCGCCTTTGACCAGACTTGGCTATCCCCGCTTATGTATCAATAGATTATAGACGTTAAAGTTTTATTATAGTTTTTCAGTGTTTAAGTGTTTATTGATTATTGATCGTAAGGTGAGGATGCGTTATAGACCGTTTTGTGATGGGATGTTTGATGGTGGATACGTTGAATTTCTGGAAGATGCATGGACTCGGCAACGATTACATAATTATTGATAATAGGAGCTGCGTTATAGAGGATAAGAGGGTACCGTCCCTAGCTAGGAGGATATGCCAGCGAAGGTTCTCTGTCGGAGCTGACGGTTTACTTCTAGTTTACAAGTCGGATGTAGCTGATGCTAAGATGAGAATCTTTAATCCTGACGGAAGCGAAGCTGAGATGTGCGGGAATGGAATCAGATGCTTCGCCAAGTACTGTTATGAGAATAACATATGTAGAAAGGAGGAGATGGAGATTGAGACGTTAGCCGGCGTCAAGAAAGTTAAGGTTGACGTTGAAGGAGGGAAAGTTAAGAACGTTACTGTTAATATGGGAAGCCCCGTCTTCGACAGGGAGAGAATACCAGTTTTAGGGAAGGGGAAATGTGTAGGGGAGAAACTGGATGTTGATGGAGAAACTTTTGAGATAACATGTTTATCTATTGGTAATCCTCACTGTGTAATCTTTGTAGATCAAGTTGAAGATTTCCCAGTTGGATATTATGGACCTAAGATTGAGAAGCACAGTCTATTCCCGAGAAGAGTGAATGTCGAGTTCGTCCAGGTTATGGCCAGGGACAGGTTGAGGGTTAGGGTGTGGGAGAGGGGGGTTGGAGAGACATTTGCCTGTGGAACTGGAGCATGCGCCAGCGTCGCAGCCGGCAAGATTCTAGGAGTAGTTGATGAGAGATGCACCGTCAACTTGAAAGGAGGAGAACTATACATAGAGTTTAGGGATGGAGAAATCTTTATGACTGGGCCAGCCGTGAAAGTGTACTCTGGAAGTTTGATGCTGGAGGATGCATTATGAGAGTGGAGTTGGCTGATAGGGTTAAGAGGCTTCCACCATACATCTTCGCAGAGCTCGAGAAGATCATAGCTGAAAAGAGGAGGGAAGGTTTAGATTTAATATCGTTGAGTATAGGGGATCCAGATCTCCCACCTCCACAATTCATCATAGAAGAGTTAAAGAGGGAGATAACGGATCCAAAAAACCATAAATATTCGATGAGTCAAGGTGAAGAAGAATTTAAAGTGGCCGTTTCAGAATGGTATAGAAAGAGGTTCAATGTTGACTTGGACCCTAACAGAGAGGTTATAGCCCTTATAGGATCTAAAGAGGGCATAGCAAACATTACAAGGGCATTCATAAATGCGGGGGAGAAGGTGCTTGTGCCAGATCCAGCATATCCAGTATACGCGAATGGAGGAACCATCCTAAGCGATGGAATACCCATACAATTACCGCTCCTGGAAGAGGACGAGTTTAAACCGTCACTTGAAGACCTTGACCTTTCAGGGGTTAAGATGATATTTCTCAATTATCCTAATAATCCAACAGGAGCTGTACTGGACAGGAGGGATTTAAAGGAGATCGTTGAGTATGCAAAGGATAATAACATCATCCTCTGCTATGACAACGCTTACTCTGAGATAGGATTTGACGGATATAGGGCCCCAAGCATCTTAGAGATTGATGAGGCAAGAGACGTGGCTGTAGAGTTCCATTCATGCTCTAAAACCTTTAGTATGACAGGCGACAGGATAGGATTCGCCGTTGGAAACAGGGAACTGATAAATGGACTTGCAAAGGTTAAGTCCCAGATAGATTCTGGACCGCCACTCTATATACAGAAGGCCGCCGCAAAAGCTTTAAGCTCATACTCAGAGAATGGGGAGCCACCAGAATATGTTAAAGAGATTAACCGCGTATACGCTGAGAGAAGAGACGTTCTCGTCGAAGGATTGAGGAAGCTCGGCTTCAGATGCAAGAGGCCGAAGGCCACATTCTATGTCTGGATGAGATGCGGCGGGAAATCTATGAAGTTCGCATCGGACCTCCTTGAAGTCGGGGTTGTTGTCACTCCAGGAATAGGCTTCGGAAGATACGGTGAAGGCTACATTAGATTCTCAGTGACTCAGCCTAAAGAGAGGATTAAAGAGGCTATTGAAAGGATGGAGGATGCAAACATCACCCTCCAATCATAGCTTGAAGAGAAACTTAAAACACTAAGTGGAGAGCGGCTTATACAGCGAAGAGCCCCACAGTTAATAGAGGGAACTCCTCACGGATAAGTCCAGAGAGAAGAGTAAAATGATAAGTTTTTATCAGGGTTCCAGTTTTTTATTATATGCATAAACCCCGATGATTAGCGATGGACGGACTGAACTTGATGGTGAACCATTGCAATGATGAGGGGGTGCAGATAAATATCTGCTCCAACCACCTTCTTGCAGTTTGATAATAGTAAATATTCATCTAAATGAGAGTATCTATATGAAGGATAGAAGATTGCTTCTTGAAGATGAGATTGAAGAGTTGAGGGACAGATTAAATCAGATAAGGGAGGAGAGGGATCTCCTCAACCTTGAAGCTCGGAGATGGCTAGAGAAGAAGAGGGAGATGCTTGAGGAGCTTAGGAGGATTAAATCGGAGATCTCTAAGATTAACAGTAAGAAGAGAATATTGAATGCAAGGATCAATGAGTTGAAGGATGCTGTGAAGGCCGATAGAGAAGCAGCTAAAATGAAGAGTTCCACTCTAAAGGAACTGGATAAGAGATTGAGAATGTTAAGGGTTAAAGGCGCACTTGGCAAGGAAGAACTGGAGAGAAAGATTGAAGAGATAGACTGGAAGATTCAGACTTCCTCCCTTACCTTGAAGGAGGAGGAGAGACTCGTCGAGAGAGTTAAATGTTTCGAGAAGCAACTCCAGCTATACAGGAAGATAGAGAATTTAAGGAGGGAGAGGGATACTTTAAGGGATAGGGTGAGGAGCCTCCAAGAAGAGATCCCACAGCTCTTCAAGAGGAGGAGAGAGCTTAAACGTATATTAACTGAACTCAGAGGAGAAGCAGACAGAATAAAGAGAGAGATAGATGAATATAACAGGAGATATCTTGAGTGTAAGGGGAGAGCCGAAGAATCACATTCAAGATACGTCGATATCCTATGCAGGATTAAGAAGTTGCAGAGGGAACTCCACATGATCGAGGAGGAGGAGAGATCTAAGCGCATAGAAGAGTTAAAAAGGAAACTTAAGAAGGAGGCAATAGAGAAGCTGAACCTCAAGAAGAAGTTAACATTCGAAGAGTTTAAGATACTCGCTGAAGAAGGCAAAATATAAATG
>WAQA01000097.1 GCA_015520475.1 Candidatus Bathyarchaeota archaeon
ACCCTACACCCCACATTGGAACCATTGAGAGTACAAATCCATGTGGTGAAGTGCCGCTCTTACCATTCGAGAGCTGCAATCTAGGATCAATAAACCTCTCTAGGATGGTGGATGATGGGGAGATTAACTGGGAGAGGCTTCGGAGCACCGTTAGAGTAGCCGTTCACTTCCTAGATAACGTCATCGACGCGAATAAGTATCCAATCCCGGAGATAGAGAAGATGACGAAGGCGAATAGGAAGATAGGTCTCGGAGTGATGGGATTCGCTGAGATGTTGATTAAGATGGGTATACCATACGATTCTGAGGAGGGCGTTGCAATGGCTGAGAAGGTGATGTCATTTATCTCTGAAGAGGCGAGGAGGAAATCTGTTGAGCTAGGAGAGGAACGTGGATCATTCCCTAACTTTAACGGGAGCGTCTGGGAGAGGAGGGGATACAAGAGCATGCGCAACGCAACCGTAACCTCCATAGCGCCAACCGGAACAATAAGTATAATCGCTGGAACATCAAGTGGGATAGAACCATTATTTGCAGTGTCATATATAAGGAATGTTCTTGGAACACAGTTCTTCGAGGTTAACCAGGTATTCGAGAAGATAGCTAAGGAGAGAGGATTTTACAGTTCAAGTTTAATAGCTGAGGTTACAAGGCTGGGTTCTATACAGGGCATAAAGGGGATACCTGAGGATGTGAAGCGGATATTCGTTACAGCCCTCGACATATCTCCGGAGTGGCATGTCAGGATGCAGGCTGCCTTCCAGAAGTACACTGACAACGCCGTAGCGAAAACCGTTAATCTACCGAATGATGCTACCTTAGAGGATGTTAGGAGAGTCTTCCTCCTAGCCTACAAACTTAAATGTAAAGGTATAACTGTGTATAGGTATGGAAGTAGAAGTGGACAGGTTCTTACGGTTGGAGAGAGAGGGAGAGAGGAGGTCTCCAATCAGCCATACATTCAGGTTGACTCAGAATTTTCAGGTGGATGTCCAAGAGAGAAATGTCTCTTCTGATGGTGTAGAGCATTACCTGGATGTGACCTACACTTATCCTCAAAGACAGCTAAGTAGAAGAGTAGATCCGATAGTACATTGAGGTATCTAACCACCCTTTCACCTAGTAGGCCTTCCCTCCGCATCTTAACGGCTCTACGTTCAGCCCTACGGATAATCGTTCTTGCAAGATGTATATTCGCCGATGCGAAGGAGTCTCCTGGAGTGACGAATCCCCTGAGAGGAGCCACGTAACCCTTAATCTCCTCATATAACCTCCTCAACGATTCGATATGCCGATTGGATATTCTTCTAGGGAGCTTGTCCAGATCAACAGTGAGGGTGGCACATTCAGCTCCAACTATGAAGAGCTCCTTCTGTATCTTATAGATGATCTCTGAGACCAATCCACTCTTCGCTGTGGCCCTGGCCATTCCAAGAGCCGAGTTAGCCTCATCTATATCTCCGCATAGCTCTACGCGGATATCATCCTTTATAATCTTCTTTCCAGCAACCAGATCAGTCCAGATAATGTCATCTTCAACCAAAGATGTCACCACAACAATGAGAAGACCAATTAGTATTATCGATTAACCTTAAAGATTAATTTTAGGATTTCTACGCTGCATCTCTTCCATCACCCACATGTAGGGCGGATATACTTATCCGGGGATACTCATCGGTAGGCTTTGATAGGGCAGGGGAGGAGACGTAGCCCTCCAGCCAAACATCAAATGGAAAAATTCAAATCTACCAGGAATGTAAAAGAGTTTTTAGGGGAGGATTATTTGGGGATAAGAATCAAGGCGGATGACGCCTTAATAATCGTGGATGTACAGAGGGACTTCTGTCCAGGGGGAAGCCTTCCAGTTCCAGATGGAGACAGGATAATACCGGTTCTAAATCGGTATATAGAGATATTCAGGAGGGCTGGAGCCGTGATATATGCTACAAGAGACTGGCATCCGCCGAACCACATATCCTTCAAGGAGTACGGCGGCAGATGGCCTGTTCACTGTGTACAGGGCAGTAGAGGAGCCGAGTTCCATCCAGACCTGAAGATTCCAGAGGAGACAATAGTAATCTCTAAGGCGACAGACCCTGACAGGGAGGCTTACTCAGGATTTGAAGGCACGGATCTTGAAGAGTCACTTAAGAGTAGAGGTGTGAAGAGAGTGTTTATAGGTGGATTGGCGACAGATTACTGTGTGAAGAGTACGGTTCTAGATGCTATAAAATGTGGCTTCAGAACAGTGCTGCTTGAAGATGCTGTGAAAGGTGTAGATGTAAATCCTGGAGACAGTGAGAGGGCCATAAAGGAGATGTTGTCTGCCGGCGCAGAGAGAGCCTCCCTATCAGACTTTATGGATCCTTAAGGAGCCGTAATCATATCGGTGAAACGTTTAAGCGTCTCCATGGATCTCCTGAGTTCTCCGAGGCGACGTGACAATGGATACTTCAGAAATGATTTCTCAGTTGATATCAGCCGTTTCAGGATTGGATGGGGATCTATTCTGAGTAGATCCCGCAACGTAACGGTTCTACCGAGACTCTTCATCCTTGAAGCTGCAAGTAGATATCCTACTGCCAGATGTGAATCCCTCAGATACTTCAGGATGTTCCAATCCTGAACTGTACGAGGCTCCATCCCAGGATTCAAGTCCAACGTACTTTTTAGTTTCCTATTCACTCTATCGAGGAGCGTTAAGCCTGACTTGAAGTTGAATTCTATAGATCTATTGTTTGGGACGCTGCTGAGGAGTTTCGCTCTCCATTCACTGTAGGATTCCATGTCTCCACAGAGGAATCTTGAGTCTTCAAGTATACTGGCTAATAGGTAATCGTTGAATCTAACTCTCTCCTCGAAGTCTCTTATGTTGAAGGCTGTAACGTGGAGAGGCCTCTCAACCCTTGAGTTTATCTTCGATATGTAATCTGCGATGTTAACTTTGTAGCCTTCACAGTCATAGACGAGGAAGACATCTATATCGCTTGATTTACTCTCCACTCCACGCCTGTAAGAGCCGAAGATAGATGCAAACATCAGCTTTGATGATAGATTCTTAAATGAGCCTTTTAGGAGACTATCAAGGGCGGCGTCCATACTAGATAGTATCTGAAGAGACGTATACGATTTAAATTTTGTGGAGTTTCTTCTAAGAATCCAGAGATGACATGTTGATGATATGGTGTAGTTGGGATGCTGCGGGTTAGATGAGCCTTTAAGCCGCAGATTCTATTTCCTAATGATTAATTATGGAAGTAGTATGGCCTTTTTATGTAGCCGAACGCGTCGGTCGCCGCTATGATTGCTTGGCCGACAGCCGTTCCTATCTGCTTGATTGGGCAGGCCGTTACATCTCCAGCAGCATAGACCCCTGGAATATTTGTCCGTTGGAGATTGTCGGTGAGGATGTAGCCTCCACCATCAACTTTAACTCCAGCTTCAGAGGCGAATCCACTGTTTGGAACCTCACCTACATTTATGAATACACCGTCAACCTTCAGCTCCATCTCTTCTCCGGTCTGATTGTTGAGGATGACTACGCTTTCAACTTTGGATTCTCCCTTAATCTCCTTTAACTCGCTATTCCATAATATCTTAACTCCACGTTCAATCAGATCTCTCATGTAGGCGTTTTCAGCTCTTAACTGGCTTCTTCGATGTGCAAGATACACTTTTGAGGCTATATTTGACAGGTATAGGGCTGAGACCGCCGCTGTATTTCCTCCCCCAACAACAAGGACTCTGCCATCCTTAAAGAAGGCTCCGTCACACACTGCACAGTAGCTGACTCCTTTACCTTGAAGTTCAGCCTCACCTGGAACGCCTAGAGTCTTATGTCTGGATCCAGAGGCTATTATCACGGCTTCAGCTGAATACTCCGAGTTCTCAGTCTTCACAATCCTCTCTTCATCTTTAAGTATGAGTTGGATAACTCTCTCGAGCTCATGGAGTTCAGCGCCGAACCTTCTACATTGCTTAAGCATCCTCTCAACCAGTTCACTTCCAGATATACCGTCAGGGAAGCCTGGGTAATTCTCAATCCATGGGGAGAGGGCAACCATTCCACCTGGAACCTTCGCCTCAACTATAAGCGTTCTCAAACCGCTACGTGAACTATATATTCCAGCCGTTAAACCAGCTGCTCCAGCCCCTATTATGA
>WAQA01000098.1 GCA_015520475.1 Candidatus Bathyarchaeota archaeon
CTTCTTGTCGGCTTTCGTTATGCTTAGATGTTGAGCGTCACTGTTGACGGCTATGACTGTTGCTCCAGCAATCTCCTTCTCTTTCATCCATGTTACGATGTTGCAGCCAGCTCCACCTATACCTAAAACGCAGATTTGAGGGATCGCTTCTTTAGCAATTTCTTCTATACTTTTTTCCAATTCACTTTAACCTCCCATAAACTTTTAATTAGCGTGAAGTTATATTATAGATAATGGTAAGATGGATATAAAAGTTTCGTAAAGTTAACTTTTAGTCGACAATTTTAATAACTCTTATATACTAAAAAGATCATACTAATTAGGAAGTGATGGTCTTGCCCGAGAAGGAGTATGAAGAGATCACAGTTAAACTCTCCCTCTCAAGCGACTATTTAAAGAAGCTTGACCAACTCATAGATGTAAAGAGAATCTTCTCAAGTAGGGCAGAGGCCTTCAGGAGAGCCCTAGAACTCCTATTTGAGAAGTATGAGGATGCCCTTAAAGGATGATCCAGTCACACTTCCCCTCTTTATTTAAGTTCCCATCAGAAGATTATTGAAGAAATGAATTTTATGAGGCGTTTCATCCCAACAACCTTAACGGTCTGCTTCACAATCTCCTTTATAATCGCCTTGACAGTTCCTGGATCCAGTAGATGGGATGACACGCCCTCCTCACTCCTCTCATACTTTAGACCTCGAACAATCACAGCGGGTATTCCTTCCGCCGTCTGTCCCATAAGCAGAGCCGAGGCGCATGCAAGCTCATCTGCTATGTGATCCACCCCGCCAAATTTTGGTTTTCCGTACCTATCAGGCTCACCAAACCTCTTCGAGATAACGGTTATTCCAGATGAGCCTCTAGCCAGATCCAGCGATCCTATAAAGGAGGATCCTTCAGTATCAGAGATTATAACAGCAACCTCCTTCCCAGTCATCTCCTTTATCCTCTCTCTAAGCTTCCTAGCGTATTCATCAGGATTCTCTGGAGGAATACTGGCTACTCCTTCAGGATGATTTGAAAAGTCTAGGCCTGCATCACTATATATCTGTCCTCCTCGACTGACAATGAACAGTGTTGGAGCCTTCTTTATCGCTTGGTATGCCCTCTCATAATCCTTAGCAGCCTTCTCAATCTCTATTATTCCCTTCTCCACAAGTCTTTGGAATGGAATAGTAAGTAGTATCCCATCGCTATTATCCAAGATTATCTGTACTACTCTAGGGTCTACACCCGTCTTCTCAGAGATCCTCACAGCCTCGCCGCTCGGCTTAACATCATTAAACCTAACCAGTAGATTGTTTGCTTTTGAAACTATCTTGCTAGTAACAACTATAATGTCATAATCTTTAATGCCACCTATCTCTCTTTCACAGTAATCTACGATTATCCCTGCAAGGTCGTCTCCAGGCCTTATCTCAGGCAACCTTAAACCTAACAACTCAACCTTCATGGCTTATGCCTGGAAGGGATAATTCAGCCCTTATATAAATAGTTATATCAAACTCTAGAGATGCTTTTTATGGTCGATTAAAAATTATAGGGGAGGCTAGCAGGGCTCATTAAGTTTTTTACCGGTCTTCTCTCTCCATTCCTGGATTGAGATGGCATATTGCTTCTCCACCTTACTCCTATGTATACTGTTATAGGTGCAGAAGGGCCTGATCTTTCCGTCAGGCGTCGCATAATGTATCGCGCATCTCTGGACTCTCTCCAGATCTAGGTTCCACACATCCTGGAAGTGCATTATTCCAATCATCACTATCTTATACATGAAGTCGCTTAGAGCCTTCAAGCTTCCCTTCGTAACAACATTCTTTATCAACCCCCTGAACAATTCAGACTTTATCATTGGAAGGAATCTAAGCATCTCCATCTTCGCCCTTCTCTTCCTCCCCTTCAAGCCTAAATTGTATATTCTCCAGAAGATATCTGCAAATTCATCCACATCCACATATCTAGTTATAGGCTTATAGGAGTCTCCTTCAACTATTATGAATGTTGACGCTCCACATGCAGGGTGCATTGTAAACTCAGGATACATCCTCTCCTTCAGAATCTCCATGCCCCTCGATATTGGAAGAGGCCAGTTAACCGGTCTCCAATCCTCAGCTCGGATTATCCCTCCTGTTTGATCCTCTATCAGTCTAATAGCGTCAGGTATCGTTATCCTGAGCCTCCTCATCTCTTCTTTTCTAGCTCTACCAGCCATGGAGATAGGCTGTATATTTACGCATCTAATGACATCCGAGTTCTTAACAGCATACTCTATTATCCTTCCAAGAGCATTATCGTTAACGTTTCTAGCCAATGTAACCACAAGAACTATTGATCTTAAACCTATCTTCCTAGCGTTCTCTATAACTTTCTCCTTGACAGATGCGAGGTCAGGGATGTTCCTCAGCTCTTTGAATATACATTCTTCGAATCCGTCGAACTGCAAGTATAGAGTGTTCATCCCAGCCTCAAAGAGTTTCCTGAAGTACTCTATATCCTCAGCCAGTCTCAGACCATTAGTGTTCACTTCAACATGTTCTATTCCAGCATTCTTCGCCTCCCTTATAAGATCTGGGAGGTCATTCCTGAGGGTTGGCTCTCCACCGCTGAATTGGAGAGCGTTACATGGCCATGGACTATTTGATCTGAGAAGCTTGATCATTTCAACTATCTGCTCATATGATGGTTCGTAGACATAGTTTGAAGCTCCAGCATACGCGAAGCATATTGGACATGCCATGTTACATCGATTCGTCACATCAATTATTCCTAGGACAGTATGTGATTTATGTTGAGGACAGATCCCGCAATCGAAGGGGCATCCTTTAGAAACCTCGGTAAGGGGCTTCTCCAATCCCTGACCAACATACTTCGCGGTGTTCCATTTCCTATCAAACCATTTGTAGAGTTCAGCGTCTCCCCAGTAGACATCCTCAAACTTCCCATGTTCCGGGCATGTCTTCTCCAGATATATAACTCCGTCCTCCTCATATACCCTCATAGGAATTATCCTCATACACTCAGGACATATACTTGTAGAGATCCTCTGGAACCCCACATCATCAGCCATCCTAAACACTTCCCCAAACAGAAGCATAAACAGTAATACTTACGTAAATTTTACTTATTATAGTATGCGCTATTATAATTTCCGCTTTTCAGCTAAACAGACAACCTAGAATAATTAATTATTTATTGAGTGTCAACAGATAATTTAGGTTGGCTAGGTGAGGTTTATGAATGGAGAGGAACTACTCGTATACATAGATGGATCCTACTATCCAAAGTCTGAAGCAAAGATATCAGTTTATGATCATGGATTCCTTTATGGAGATGGAGTCTTCGAAGGTATAAGATCATATGATGGCGTAGTCTTTAAACTCAAGGAGCACATAGATAGACTCTACAAATCCGCAAAGGCGATAATGCTAAGCATTCCATTATCAAAGGATGAGATGATCGAGGCGGTGCTGGAGACTTTAAGAAAGAACAGGTTGAGAGACGCGTATATCCGCCTCATAGTAACTAGGGGGAAAGGAGATTTGGGACTGGATCCAAGGAAATGCCCAAAACCAACTGTAATAATAATCACTGAACC
>WAQA01000099.1 GCA_015520475.1 Candidatus Bathyarchaeota archaeon
GAGGTTTGGAGTAACCCCTTAATGAGCGCTGGCCCCGGAACATGGATCAATGAACTTATAAAGTTAGCTGGTGGAAGGAATATCTTTGAGGATGCAGGCTCCCAATGGCCAATTGTAAGTTCAGAGGCGATTATACAGCGTAACCCGGACATCATAATATTTCCATCATCTCATGGCATCCCAAGATTCTGGGGTAGCTTCGAAGAGGTTAAGAAGAGGCCTGGATGGAGCAGTATAAACGCCATAAAAAATGGAAGACTCTATGTGATAGACTCGGATATAATCTCTAGGCCGGGTCCAAGACTGGTAGATGCACTGGAGACTTTAGCGAAGATCATCCATCCAGAAATCTTCAAGTCTCAAGGTGGTAGCTGAAGGAGTAAGTTATGGAGCATAGACTTGAGAGGATATATAGAAGAAGGCTTAGACGCTATAAGGCATATTTAGCCTCTCTAACAGTCACCCTCTTATTTCTACTCTTGTTCTCGCTGAATCTAGGTTTCTCGCATATACCACCAGCAGATATCATGAGGATACTGGTTAAGAGGATACCTATCATAAGCGGCTTCTTAAGATTATCAGATGTACCAGCCGTAGAGGAGATTATAATTATTCAGATTAGACTGCCAAGGGTTCTCGGCGGCGCCTTGGTTGGAGCGGCCTTAGCAACGGCTGGAGCTGCATATCAGAGCATATTCAGGAATCCTATGGCCGACCCATATGTTATAGGGGCGTCCGCCGGAGCAGCTGTAGGAGCAGCATCAGCAATAGTTCTCGGGGTTGGCTATGTAATATTCGGAGTCAACTCCATACCAATATTCGCCTTCCTCGGCTCAATAGTCACTGTTCTCATCGTATATAACATCTCCAGGGTTGGCTCTAGGGTTCCAGTTACAACATTACTGCTCTCAGGAATATCTGTGAGCATATTCTTATCTGCAATAGTCACTCTCATGAAGGTGGTTGCAGGTGATAGATTGCATGCATTAATATTCTGGCTTATGGGAGGCCTATCATACATTGAATGGAGAGATATAATTGGTGTAGCCCCACTGATCTTCGCAGGCATTACAGTCATCTATCTCCTAGCACGTGACATGAATATAATTGTCTTAGGTGATGAGGAGGCTCAGCATTTAGGAGTTGAAGTAGAGAAGGTGAAGATGATACTCCTTATCTCCGGAGCATTGATAACAGCTTCAGCCGTCTCGATAAGCGGTCTAATAGGATTCATAGGCCTTATAATACCTCACTTGACAAGGATAATTATAGGGTCGGATCATAGAGTTCTCGTTCCATCATCATCCATACTTGGCGCTTCATTTCTCATTCTATGCGATGCAGTAGCTAGGATCATAGCTTCTCCAGCCGAGCTCCCAGTTGGGGTGATAACAGCCCTTTCAGGAGGACCCTTCTTCCTCTATCTCCTGCATAAGAGGAGGGGGAGATACGCTCTCTGAGGTGATGTTTTATGGTTCTCCTCTCCGTTAAGGAGGTTGAATGTTACTATAGGTCCGTCAAGGTTCTGGATGATGTATGCTTCTCGTTGAGGGGAGGAGACTTCGTCGGCGTCCTCGGACCAAATGGATCTGGAAAGACAACATTGCTTAGGAGCATAAGCAGAGTCCTTAAACCCCGCAGAGGAACCATACTCTTAGATGGTAGAGACATCTATAATGATATTGGAGTCTCCGATGTTGCCAAGAGGATGGCTGTAGTCCCCCAAGACACATCTGTAACATTCAACTTTACAGTGTTGGATGCTGTTCTCATGGGCCGCAACCCCCACTTGGACAGGCTTAACGTTGAGAGCAAAGCCGATCTAGAAATCGCCGAGGAGGCCATGAAGATAACGGACACCCTACACTTAGCGAATAGACTTATAAACGAGATTAGTGGAGGGGAGAGGCAACGTGTTATGATCGCACGTGCATTAACGCAGAGGCCTGAGATTCTATTGCTGGACGAACCTACAAACCACCTGGACATAAAGAGTCAACTTGAGGTTATGGATCTCCTCTCCAGCCTATGTAGGAGGGAGGGAATACTGATAATAGCGGTCTTCCACGACTTTAACCTAGCCGCTCGCTACTGCAACTTAATGATCATGCTGAAGGATGGGAGGGTATTCTCTATTGGGAGACCTGAAGATGTTCTGACGAACAATAACATTAAGGAGGTCTTCGGGGTAGAGGCTGTTGTAAAGAGACATCCAGTCACGGATTCGCTCTACATGGTTCCCCTGTCAGGATCAAAGCCTATGGAGGCTAACAGTTTATCCGTACATATCATATGTGGAGGTGGATCTGGAGGTAAGCTTATGAGTAGGTTGAAGGGTCTCGGCTATAAAGTTACAGCGGGCGTCTTAAACCGGTTGGACATAGATTATGAGACGGCTCAGATGCTCGGGGTGGAGGTTATCGGTGAAGTCCCATTCTCACCGATAACTGATAAAGCATACAAAGCGAATATAGAGGTCATCAAGAGAGCCCACTGTGTAGTGCTGGCATCGGTTTACTTTGGGATGGGAAATCTACGGAATATAGAGGCTGCATTATCAGCTGCAAAGATGAAGATTCCAACATTCATCCTCGAAGAGGAACCGATCGATGAGAGAGACTTTACAGGCGGGAAGGCTGCAAGGCTCATGCATAAGATTAAGGAGGAGGGAGCGGCGGTCTTTAATGATGTAGAGAGCCTCATCAATACAATTAGAGAGTTGGAGGAGAAAGCATATCAACCACTATTCTCCACTTGATATCCAAGCTCTCCCAGCAAGTTGTGGGGCTCTAGCGATTGCTATCTTCACCAGCACCCCAGCGCTTATCGTTGAAAGCAGAACATGCAACGCGTTAAAGATTCCAGTGAATAGTAGAACCCATAATAGTACATCATAATCTGATGAGACGGATAGACCTATCGCCGCCAATAGGCCCCTAGCATATATGAGGTAGCGTGGATCCACTATCAAGAACAATGCTACATTGGCGGCTGTTGTCACGATAACCCTCAACAGTATCCCTATAAAGTTTCCCATAATGAACAGCGCGAGGAAACTCGTATTCTTTCCATGAGATATCCTCTTTGAGATTTCACCTCCAATCCAGAAGCCAATTATCATAGGAACTACAGCTATGAACTTCATTAACGGCCCAATTATCCATCCTCTGGTCATGGTTAGACTGATCCAGTGTATCATCGCTGTCAAGAGGGAAGCTGCTGGACCGAATAGCAAGAGTACTATTATAGAGGGTATCTCCGCGAAGTCAAACTTTAAGTAGGGGAGCACTGGAAAGGCAATCTCAGCCTTTGAGTATGTTAGGATTATTGCAAGCCCAGAGAATACAGCCACATTCGCCGTTACAACGGTCTTTGGAAATGACATGGCACATTCCACCTGTAACTTGTAGATTGATAAGTTAAACAT
>WAQA01000100.1 GCA_015520475.1 Candidatus Bathyarchaeota archaeon
GACTAATATCCCTAAAGAAGAAGGGAAGAAGCATAATCCCAGAAGTCATGGTTGAAGAGATAACGTTCATAATAAGATAGTTAGATGTCAAGAATGAATTTGACAACTACGTTGCCAGGCTCCTCAGATATTTCCATCCTATGATAAGTAACTGCTTTTACACCGACCTTCTGGACATGTCTAGCCTCATCAAACGGCTCACCCCAAATCTTCGCCTTAAGCCTAAAACCAGCCTTCCCATCCTCAAGCTTAAGCACTCTAAACTTAGAATAGAGCATACCGGAAGTTTCAAATCTAACTATTAATTCTTCAAGCCAGCTATACAGGAGGCTGGCCTTATCAGGAGCCTCCAATTCAATCTCCTCCTCCACAAGAGGCTTAACATTCCCGGTGTCAGTCATAACCTCAAACAATGCCAACGCAGCGTTCTCAAAAGCCTCAGGAAGATTCTTGCCATAAGCGGCTATGTAAGCATCAGCAGTATGCTCAAGAAACTCAAACCTCTTCCCACACATACCAGCAACACCTCACCTCTAGAACAAAGAGGGAAAAGTCCACAATAAAACAGTTACTTCACACATACCTTAAATTAACATTTAAGATTTTCCGGTCAGACATTATGATTTGATATCCATTTCAGAGCCAACGATCAAACCATGAAAGAGCCTTCATACCATTAAATCTATGATCTCCATGAAATATTTCTATATCCAGTTTATCTTCAGCTCCGGCTGCCCGATAAACCCTCCTAACCTGCCTATAAATATCATTTGCATAGACGGCTGGACATATAGGATCATATATTCCAAGCTCAAAGAGCAATGGGCGGGGAGCTATTAAGGAGCAGATTTCATGAACATCCCCGTACTTGAGAAGACCAGGGACATACTGTCCACCGCAGCCCCAAGCATTAGGCAGTAACCGCTCCTTAAAACTGTTGATTATACTGCTTAACACGGCTACACGAACCCTATCATCAATAGCTGCCAAATACATAGTCATACGTCCACCATTAGAGAGGCCCATACAGCCAATCCGTTCAGGATCCACTTCAGACCTCGAAGAGAGATAATCCAATGTACGGATTAAATCCCAAACGTTCAAAGTAACGAGGCTTCCACCAAAGGACATAGCACGATAAAAATTGGTGATGCATGGATCAATCTTACCCGTTGATCTGGCATATTCTGGATCAACCCTCTCACCGAAGTTTCTGAGATCCGGGGATATCGTGATGTATCCCTTGAGAGTGTACTGCACAGCATAATCATAATTATACTTTTTAATGTGGCTGGCTGCTGCTGGATCGCCATGATCCAACCCCACAACATCATCCTTTCCACGTCCATGACCATGGATACAAAGGATTGCCCTTCCACGTCCAACAATATTCTTAGGTATAAGTATGTAAGCTGGCACCCAAACGTCAGGCTCACTTTGAAAGATAACCTTCTCACGTATATACACATCTAAATCAACCCTCTCCAGAACCTTAGGTTTAAGTGGGCATCTCTCAGGGAAGTCTCCAAGTAGACTTAGCAGTTTAGACTTAAATCTTCGCCTCCAATCCAGCCAGTCATCCTTACTATTCCCTCTAAAGCGCATTACAGGCTCACAGCTCATAACCCTATTAAAGTACTGGAAAGGCGAGTAACAGTTATTCTCCAACGGTAATTCAGGATTTAGTCTAGGTGGGACTGGAGCACACATATCTTCTCCGGAAACAGAAACACACACCCCTTTAAGCGGTTCCCCATCCAAGCCATAAAGCCTGACAGAATAAAGCTTCCTCTTCAATTTATCCATCTCGAGAATAAGCATGTTAGATCCCTCATTGACTGTTACTTTGAAGATGTTATCGCCGAACCTACACTCTTCATTATCACGGAGATCAGCTATTAACCTTCCATTAAGCCATAATCTGAATCCATCATAGGCTCCAACCTCAACGATTACATCTTGCTTCGAATCTGACCAGACAAAAGAGGCAGCATAAACAGAGCTGCTACAGCAATCCGGTAAGAGATCCAAGTTTATAGCGTAATCATTCACCACATGGAAGTAGCGCCACTCTCCAGACTGCAGAGACAGAGTTTCAGAGATAGATTTATGATCTGTTAAGGGCTTATCCGGCGTATAAACAAGCCAATCCAATATAAAGCCATGAAGACCCGCAACCGTAGCCAACTGGAACGGTCCATGAATCAAGGGATCATCGCCTAAAGCATTATCGGAAATGTTCCGTTTAGGCATGCTAGTCAACAGATAACACCTCTACACAGACACCTACAGAATTTAATCATCTACGGTTTTAATGTTCAACGTTGGAATATAATTGGACCTAGTAGATGAATATTACTGAGGATAATAATGGAGAGTAAGCAATCAACAGCGTCAATCATCCGTCTAGATAAGTTGAGAGGCTATATCTCAATTATCTCGTTAATAACCCTTCCATCAGCATCTTTAAGGTTTGGGAGACCCATAAGATATGCGATTGTAGGAGCTATATCTCTAAGCCATACAGGCCTCTCGCATCTATACCCTCTCCTAACGTTTGGTCCAGACATTACAAACATAGCCATGTTCGTTCCCAGAGAAGTTCTGGATGATGGGAGACCCTCATGTACACTTTCAGCTCCACCCCACATCCCATACTTTGGATCTGGGAGGCCGATATAGCCATCCTGAACCAGAGACAGTTTATCAGCAGGCTTCTTAACAAGGGAGTATCCAGGTCTAGGACAGAGGATGATATCCCCAAGAGATTCTGACACTCCTAAAAATGATGCTTCCGAAGCTTTAACCGCAAAGTAGACAACATGTCTCCCTCGATCCTCTATTGAAAGCAACAGATCAATTATTTGATTTATAATCTTCTCATACTCTTCTCGAGAAGTTATTATTCCATCCCTGAACCTCCACCTCGTATTCAGCAATATACCATCATGAGAGAATCCTCTAATAATAGACTTGGAAGGATCAATCTTTCCATCATTATCATAGATTAGGAAGCCTTCATCCACAAGTATATCCGCTAAAAAGACAGTTCTTACTCTTGGAATATGACCGTGGTCCGATACGACGAGTAGAAGAGTATCCTCATCCGCCAGATCAGACAAGCCACCTATAAGCGTATCGATAATATTATAGGTGATCTCAAAGATCTCCCAGTACATCTCCACCTTCCCCTCATCATATCCAAGAGAAGACGGATCTATACCAGCCCAACATTCATGCTGAACATAATCTGGACTGTGACACTGCACGAAGAGGAGATCCCAACCACACCGCCTCTGAAGGTAATGAGCAGCCCTAACAATCCAGTCTACATGCTCCCTCAACTCATCAAAGTATGTGTCATACCATCCGTGAGCAAGACAGAACCTTGAAGGATTATCAAGATATGGCCCCACAGCCTTAACCAGCTCATTACAGAGGAAGGGAGGATCCGAGAACCCTGAAAGTGCATGTATCTGTGTTCTGAAGAGGGAGAATTCTGAGAGGTCCCCTTTAAGATCAACGAGTCTAAACTTGAAGACCGCCTCCAGAACTCTATCTTCAGCCTCAACATCAACACGGATGAAATCGCTCCATCCACCCCGCCTTAACAGGCAAACCTTCCTAGAACAATCCTTAAATGGAGATATCAAGAGAGTATCATATTCTTCACCGTCAACAGCATAGACTAGAGCCCACCACTTAACAGGCTTAAACCTCCCATCAGAGACTATTTCAAGCTCAGCCTCCATAGGCTTCAACCTTGACTTTACAGGGTTTCTCCATCCATCAGCCACCCTAAAAGAGACGGATCTAGACTCGAAAGTTCCATGGAGCCCTCCTGAATATCTATAGACACGATTAAGCGTGAAGGCTGTAGCCTCCTCAATAACACCTATCGAATGATTAGGTTGCCCATCCCCAAGAACCATGACATTCCGATGGGTTGACGGCCAACCGCAAGGATACCTTATTAGAACAGATTTCTTACCGGCCTCAGCGGCTAAGGTCCATAAATGCTTAACCCTACACCTCCTAGAATCGAACGTCCACCCCACGATTCCATGAAAGCTTGGATCAGTCCCGGTCGCTATGGTTGTCCAGTTTGGAGGAGTGAATGTGGGCATAGAAGGAAGAGCATAACCTGAAGATCCACATTCCATAAGCCGCTTAATATTCGGCATCAACCCTCCAGACATAAACCTCTCAACAAAATCTAAGAGGAGGGAATCCACACCTATAAGAATAAGTTTATCAGCCGCCATGAATACGGCATACTATAAACAGGTTTATAACTTTTCCCTTCACATCCAATCTGGATCTCAGCCTTCAAAGAAAGACGCTTAAACCATCAGCTGGCTAAGTTCAGGAAGACTTACATCTTCACCTAACAATCCATAAACGCGTAAGCCAAACCCACAACAACGGAAACCGCCCACCATAAACGTTAAAGAGAAGAAGAGGTTCATATTAAGCCTGTTCAAAGAGACGCAGCACACCAGCCTTAAGAGGAGGAGAACATGATAGAAAAAGAAGAGATAGACAGGATAATAGAGGAATATGATAAAGAGAAGATTGCTGTAGGCACAATCGGATCACATTCAGCACTCAACATCTTCAAAGGAGCAAAGGAAGAAGGGCTTAGAACCGTATGCATCTGCAGAGAAAGAGATAAGATCCTGTATCAGAGATTTCCAGTTGCAGATGAGATAATCGTAGTAGATGATTTCAGCAGCCTCATAGATGATGAGATACAAGAGAAGCTTAGAAGATTGAATGTTATACTTATCCCCCATGGATCATTCAACGCCTATATAAGCATGGAAGAGATATTGAACAGTTTATATGTGCCCATATTCGGCAACAGAAAACTTCTAAGCTGGGAGATCGACAGGGAGAAGCAGAGAAGATGGCTACAGCAGGCAGGCTTAAACCTCCCTAAAATATTCGATAACCCTGAAGAGATAGATAGGTTAGTAATTGCAAAGTTTCCTGGAGCAAGAGGCGGGAAAGGATACTTTCTTGCAAGTTCACCAGAGAACTTCAAAGAGAAAACTGAAAAGATGATTAGATATGGACAATTAAAAGAGGAGGATCTAGAGAGGATATACCTCCAAGAATACATTCTAGGAGTAAACGCATACTTCCAATATTTCCATTCCATACTTAATGACGAAGTTGAATTGTTAGGGATGGATAAACGGTATGAATCTGCAGTCGACAGTATAGGGCGGATACCAGCATCTGAGCAGCTCCAGATAGATCTAAATCCAACATATACGATAGTTGGAAACATCCCAATAACATTAAGGGAGTCACTCCTACCAGAAGTGTTAAGGATGGGAGACAATGTAGTGGAGGTCTCAAAGAGGATAGCGCCGCCTGGAATAATAGGACCCTTCTGCCTCGAGACAATAATCACAGATAAACTTGAGATATATACGTTCGAAATATCAGCTAGGATAGTTGCTGGAAGCAATGTAGGAATAGGAACATCCCCATACGCATACCTAAAATATGGTGAAGGAATGTATATGGGCAGAAGAATAGCTATGGAGATAAGACATGGAAGTGAAAGGGAGGAATTGGAGAAGATTGTATATTAATATATGAGGAGAAGAAACAGAGTATAGGAGGCTGAAAGATGCCCATAAAAAGGGAAGAGATACAGGAGATAGTGTCCGCATATAAGACTGACTCTATAACAGTAGGGGTTTTGGGATCACACTCCGCAGAGGAAGTTGGAGTCTCAGCTAAATCGATGGGTTTAACAACAGTAGTCATCTGCCAAAAAGGAAGGGAGGAACTATATGCAAAATATAATAGACACCTATATGATCACATAATCATACTTGACAGGTTCTCAGACATAATAGATGAGGAAGTCCAAGAGAAACTGAGAGATCTAAATACAGTATTCATCCCAAACAGATCCTTCTCAGTCTATGTTGGATACGACAACATCGAGAACAAATTCATGATTCCAATCTACGGAAACAGGATGATCCTAAGAGCAGAAGAAAGAAATGAAGAGAGAAACCAGTACTGGCTACTTGAAAAAGCCGGAATAAAGATACCGAAGAAGTTCAGCAGCCCAGAAGAGATCGACCGCCTAGTCATAGTGAAGGTACAACAAAAGAAGAGGCCCCTTGAAAGAGCCTTCTTCTACGCATCCTCACCAGAAGAATACTACAGAAAAGCTGAGGACCTCATAAAGAGAGACGTCATAGATGAGGAGGGACTGAAGAAAGCAAGAATAGAAGAGTATGTCCTAGGACAAAAATTCAACGCAAACTTTATGGGATGGGCCCTAACAGAGGTCTTCGACGACTTCGACTTCGTAGGATTCGACGACAGGAAACAGACAAACCTACATGGCATACTCAGCCTACCAGCAAGAGATCAATTATCTATAGATGTACCAATAAAAAATGAAGAGATAGGACACTACGGCCTAACAATGAGAGAATCAAAAAAGCCGATGGTATACCAAGCCGCTGAAAGATTCAGAAGAATATGTGAAAAGGAGTATCCGCCAGGCATGATAGGATTATTCGCACTCCAAGGAGCAGTAGCCTACGATCAAGACGATCCGGAACAGAAGAAGCTGACCTTCTACATATTCGATGTCAGCCCAAGAATACCGGGATGTCCATGCGTCGGTCCAACATCACCTGAAATGCGTAGACTCTCGCTAAAATATCAGAAATACCTGAGAAGGTACGGATATAAGGAGATAACAGCCCCCATGGACCTACCCATGCTAGAAATAAAATATGCAGCCGAAAACAATGAACTAGAGAGAATCGTAACGTAACCACCGATGTGGGCGAAAGCCCGATCTCCAAAAGAATCCAAGAGATGAAATGCTAACTCTCCGTTCCTCAAACCCTTTGTGGTACAGCATAAAAACTGGATCCTCCTCTCATAATCGTGTATACTCAACGTTCCACTCGCAGAGGATTCTGAAGCCATAAAGGGATAGAGAAGAGATTCGGAGCTGAAATAATGCGCTCCAGCCGGGATTGAAACACGTTTTTACCAGTAAAGATATTTAATGATGATGTCTTAAGTGTTGATGTGATGTATAAAAACAAGGGACCTATTACTGCACTCTTTATTAAAAAG
>WAQA01000101.1 GCA_015520475.1 Candidatus Bathyarchaeota archaeon
GACATAGACATACGCGTAATCTATGATGCCATAGCACCATACATCTCGAAAGAAGAGTTCATAGATAATATTAAGATAGCTGATTACAGCGGTGAAATTAGGGAGCCCTATGCGATCTCACTTAGAGGCTCATCAATAATAGAAGATTTTGACAGGTTCTGGAATGAAATGTACGATTTTAAGAGGAGAAGAGGTAGACCTGTACTGTCCACAATAGGATACGACACCGTCGAGTATACCTACGGCGCAAAGGAGGGATTAAAGATTCTTGGAGTAAGCGCTTCAAGAGTTAGAAGATTAGGTGACGTCAGAATAAACATTGGAAGACCAGACACATACATAATTAATCAATTACGAGATATCTCCGATATACATCTGAAGATAACTCGAGAGCACGGCGCCCTCATATTATATGGAGTTAAACCTAGGACCAGCATCTTCGTCTTAGACGTCGACGTCTCCGAGGGTTATCCGAGAGCCAGGTTAACCCCGCTGGTTTAAGGAGCGATCTCTAAAATGAAAGAAGAATTCAACAAGATACTTCAGCAGTGCATCGAGAAAACCTTCAATGAAATCTTTGGAAAGGAAGGAGCAAAAACAATCTATTATCATCTAGGTAAAGAACTCAGCGCAGACATAATACATCCAAGAAGCTTCTCTGAAATACTTCACAGACTCTTCGGCTCAGGAGCATACGCAATCGAGAGGATCATAATAAGGAAACTCTACCATGAACTCGGGATAGAATACAGCGAGAAAGAGAACTACTCATTCACTGGATACATAGAAGACGCAAAGAAAACCATGAAAACAAAAAGAAGAGAAAAGAAACCTTAAGAGGAAAGAAAGGAGAACTACAAGGTTTATATGATAACGCTTTAAACAGAGAATTTAAAGTAAAAAATTTTTATATGCCTCCTCGCCATTATATTGAGGGTTTAGAGGAACACTAAAAAATATTAGACTTAAATATAAGATTATTCTGTTGCTTAAGATGAAGATGGTGGTAATGCATACTGGATTGTTAAGTATAAGGGTGGAGGCTAGAAGGTTCATCAGACATCCAACGCCTCCAATAATTGATTCACTTAAATGGTGATTGCGGCAGAGGGATCGGCTGATGAGTATTGAGAGGGTTCCAACGGGAATTAACGGTTTAGATCCATTCATTGAAGGGGGATTCCAGAGAGGTAGCCTAATCCTCCTAGCTGGAAATCCTGGAACAGGCAAAACAGTCTTCTCATCCCAGTTTCTCTATTATGGGGCGAAGAAATACAATGAGAAAGGAGTATACGTCAGCTTCGCTGAAGGAAGGAGATCCCTCCTAGATTACATAAGAAGGTTCGGAATGAACCTCGAAGAACTAGAGAAGAACGGAAAATGTAAGATTCTCGACTTAGTCACCGTCAAAGAAGAAGGAATCTCAACAGTACTAGAAGTGATAATGGAAGAGGTTATGACGCTGAATGCGAAGAGACTGGTTATAGACTCCTTCTCGACGATAGCGCAAGCCTTCAAAGAGCAGATCGAAGCTAGAGTTCTACTCCATACAATACTTGGGAGGATAGTAAAGGCAACCGGATGCACAACCATATTAACTGTTGAGATACCATACGGAGAAGAAAAGGTCGGCTTAGGAATAGAAGAGTTCGTTGCAGATGGAATCATCAAATTAAGCCGAAGAAGGGAAGGGGAAGGAATCATCCGAGAACTCGAGATTCTCAAGTTAAGAGGAACAAGAATTCCAGATCCAGTCCATCTCTTCACCTTAGAAGAAGGATTCAACATTCTCCCAGTCTTCAACATCACAAAGGTTAGGGAGCAGAGAAGCTGGAATCCCATTAAAGACCCTAGAGGATTCTTCTCAACCGGAAACGTCGACCTAGACAATGTGCTGCATGGAGGATTCCGAAGAGGAAGCTATGTTATATTGGAGGCTGAAACAAACGTTCCCCTCAGCGCCATCCGACTGATCGAACTGCCATTAATCCTAAACTTCCTATCGCAGGGCAGAGGAGTTGCAATAGTCCCCCCTGGAGGAACAGACAGTGAACAGATCCATGAGATGATCCAGCCATATATACCTAGAGAGATCATAAACAGTAACTTGAAGATATATGAGGAGATTAAACCTGAGAAGGATCAATCCAAACCATATATAGCTCTCATGAGGGGAGGAGCAACAAATCTTGAGAGAGACTCAGCGGCCTGGTCAAAGATCCAGATGGAACTTATGGAGAGAACCAGGAAGCCCATCCTCATAGTTGTAGGCTATGATACGCTTGAAAGCAGATATGCAGAAGTACCAGAGAAACTATTCAGTGAGATAGGGGTACATATTACAGAATGTAGGGCGCAGGGAAATCTGACGTTGGCAATAGCCCGTCCAGGATTAAGGATAACCAAGAGAGCATTGAATATGGTTGATATACACTTGAGGCTTATAGAACGGAACGGAAGAATCTTCCTTTACGGAGTTAAGCCTAGAACCAGATTATACCATGTTGATTGCCATCCAGAGATTGGCTGGCCATACATGAGATTAACCTTAATGGCATAAGCCGCATCCATACTTAATGTTAAACCAAAGATAAGAACATCCTATTTAATGAGGCATACGAGTGAAAATGGGCATGGAGAAGAGGAGAGAGTTTACTAAGCTTCTTCTCGAATCGATCAATGAGGCCTTCTCATTCAGTAGGGTTTTATTACATTTCCTAGAGATATCTTCATCACTCGATATCAACAAGATCATGGAGGATCCAGATAAGTTAACGACTGGATTAAGAAGCCTATTCGAAGAAGGAGCCGAGGTAATCGAGAGGAGAATAATCGAGAATCTATATTCTAAGCTGGGGATTAACCCTATATCTCATGGAAGACAGGATTTTTCAGAGGCCATCAAAAAAGCCTACAAGAGATATGTTGAGGCCTCAAATATTAAAGGACAGTAGAAAGGTTATATGTTAGAGGGGTTTCCTCTCAGCCTTCTTCCCAACCTTCTGCAGATTCACACGTAAAACGCCGTTGACATATGATGTGTTCTGAATTTTAACTATCTGGGGAATCCTAATCTTTTTAATGAAGTTTCCTCCTCCCCTAACTTCTAAGGATCCATTTACAAGCTTAACTTTCACCTTCCCAGCTGGACCTGGAACCCTAGCAACAAACATCAAATTCTCATCTTGATCAATAATGTCATAGAACCAATCAACATCTTCCTGGATAGAGCTCCCCTCTTCCTCCCCAAACAGCCTCTTTATCTCCCTCAACCAGTAAATCAACGCTGCTATCGTAGCGAATCCCACAACAACCCCTATCAACCCTCCCCTAACCCTAAATATGAAGATGAGAAGGATAGCTGCCATGGCTACGCTTACCATAGACATTAGGTTCTTAAGATATTCTTCTCTCTTCATAGGGGACCCCTCATGCAAGCTCAACCGTTATGTAATGTAGCTCCAACACGTTCTCAACGTTAACTAGTATTCCGAAATTGACTTTTCCATCCTCCATCCACATGAAGACCCTTGAGGTATCATATTTCTCAGAGAGGTTTATTAGGGAGTTTATAAGAGACAACGTATCATTCCAGTTATTCTCCGATACATATCTCGCCGTACCCTCCAAGAATGAAACGTCAGGATTAACGGTTACAGGCTTTAGAACCTTTAAGCCGGCTTCCTCAAAGACTTTAATCATCTTCTCAATTCTCTCCTCAGCGCTCAGTTTAGGAGTTGCTGGAGGAGCCTCTACACCAGCTATCTTAGCCAGAAAGGCTCTGAAGCTCTCCTCGATTGTAGGGCCTAAACCAACATAGTATTCCCCTGTGAAGTCCGCCCCCACAGTTGCTATTGTCCCTATCTGGGTGACAACGCCTCCTCCAGGCGCCGTATAGATAGGGATAAAGTAAACATTGAAGTTTCCTATGTTATAGAAGATTTGATTTCCGATCCTTGGATTTCTCAGTAACGTTCTCAGCTTAGCGAAGTCAGGATTCTTCAGCAGAGCCTCCCTAACAGCTGTCGGACCTAAAAGCTTCACTTTCGATTCTAATGGAACCTCATAGAATATCATCTCTCCAGTATGAGGATAATTGTTTCTAACGATCATGTAGCCTGCCAGGTTCTTTCCTTTACCGCCCCTAAGCTCCAGAGATAGCATACCTATAAACTCCTCTTTCTTGAAGCCTGGAGGCTTAGCTATTACATAGTATGTGTCTAACCCTTTCGGGACGGTATAGAACTCCTTCGCCGCTATGAAGGTACCAGCATCCTTCACATGGAAGAAATTGTACATGTTGACTCTCCACTCGAAGAGCTCCTCCGGATATCTCAGCTGAGTCTTTAACCATTCAGGAACCGTTGTTGAGATATATTTACTGTAAACCTTCTTGAATAATTGGCTGAAGTAGTCATCTCCTAGAATGATCAGGCTGATGTTACCATTATACGCATCTATTAGGGCGTATCCTACAAGTCTGCCAAGCGGGTTCCCATCGCTCCAAGGCACATTTCCAGTTCCAAGGAAGACTATAAGCGGCATAGCCCAGAAGGTTCTTCTTCCATCACTTACAGGCCAGACATCTATATGCTTCCCTCCAATCCTATATGTGAAGTATGGGAAGAGCAGCTTCATACGGTCAAATATATCTCTATACCGGATTATTCTCATGGTTGTTGTCGGATATGACATCAGAAAGTTTGGTTCAAAGAACCAGCTAAGTGGAGGTGGAACATTAACCCCTCCACTCCCATTATAGAAGTATCCGTCAACCTCAGCGCTCTCCTTTCTATTAACAGGGAAGGCTATCCAAGTCTCCTTAAAGAGCCCACCTTCGCCATAGTAGATTCTTCTCTGCTTGAAGAAGGATGCGGCGTCAACTATTCTCCCATCATGACCATTCAACATCAGGAAACCATTTGGAACATGCGTATAAACAAGATGCATAGCGTACCATCGATCAGCCGGCGTAACGGTTTCAGGTAGAATAGGCTTCATAGAGGCGCTCCAGTAAAGGGTATTATTGAAATGTATAATATCAGAGTCTGAGAAGTCTATGTATGGTATCAACCCTATCTGCGGCTTAAGCTTATCAAAGGCCGCCTCCCAATCCCATAATCTAACCTCGCTTAGGAGACGTGTGTTCTCTGCAACGTACTCGTCAATCTTATCCGGAGATATCGTTGTTAAACCAAACCTGTAAGGGGCCTCCTGTATCTTGTCGAGCTCTGCAAGGTAACGATTAAGGTAGACATGCTGGGTTATATATGGACCTAACATGTCAAGTTTCCTTGCATTCGCTATGCTATTATTAACAGCCATCAACGATCCAGTAATCATTAGTATTAGGAGTACAGTGCCTAACCGGATGGCTATTGATCTACGGCTTGGACCAGCCGAGCCGCTGCTCCACGACCTCTTAAACCAGTCTATAACCGCGAATATGATGAAGACGAAGCCTGCTGCAGCCAGCCCTGAAATCCAGTATCTCGTATTATAATCTATGAAAGAGGAGAAGAAGGCATTGGATGTAAACCATAAGAGGAGAACTCCGCAGAGCGCCTGGAATGATGGGGCGAACTTAACGGGATTAGGCGTATCAAGATCCCATAGATAAGCAACTACATAAGGCATGAGTATGCGAATTGCATGTGTCGCCACAACCAGCAGTATTAAACGTATCCATAACGCTCTTAGGAGGGGGGAGAGAAGAAGTGTTAGGAACGGAATCGCTGGAATAACATTCTTCTCAACGAAGGCTCCGTTGAAGGGGGGAGTAATAAAGGGTAGAAGGAATATTCTAGGTAATGCATCTACACCGGATCTCCAACCTTTCAATGAAGCATCAACGGCCATCCCAAATATCACATTTGTAAAGAAGACTGACCCTACAAGAGTCTTCGTCACCTGCCACATTATGAAACGTGTAGGGGAGAGTCTAAAATTGTAAAAGTCAAACCATATAGGAGATATCTTTTCCCAATCTCCTCCTGCCTTGATAAGCCTAATTACAAGTCTAACCAGCCATAGGATTATGGATCTTCTGCCTAGAAAGTCCACTCTAAAGAACGCTAACGTCGAGAGTATGATTCCACCTAGAAAACCGAAATAGATAGGTTTGAGGAATAGATCACCAAACTCTACTACATTAAGCCAGAAGATCACGGCTTCACGGCCTATAGAAACAAGGAATATTACTGCCACTGCTACTATGAGCAGCCTGCACAGAAACCTCCTCCAGTCTCTACCCCCAGGAGCACTCATACCGACAACCTTGAATTGAACTTTTTAATCTTGAAGTAATCTGCAGTCCGAAGGATAAAAATGTTTATCCGTCTCGAAGAGGAGGATACATTCAGCCGATGTGAAGATAGAAGACTGTCTCTTATACACATCTCCGAGCC
>WAQA01000102.1 GCA_015520475.1 Candidatus Bathyarchaeota archaeon
GTATATGCATTTCTCCTCATCAATCACCGGCCTGTACGCTCTCCAATCCCCAGTCTTATACTTTAACGCTGACCCCGCCTCCAGCAGTATACCTCCAATAGCAATACTCTTCCAGCCAAGTTTCTCTTCGTCACTCAACACCATGCACCTCCTCATAAGCCCTCTTTATAACTGCAACGTTCTTCTCTCCAATCGTCCCTGGAAATCTCTCCATAATAACCTTGCTAAGCGACTCGAGAGATGTTAATGGTGAAGCCTTAATCAATGCTCCAAGCATAGCAGTATTATATATTGGCTTTCCAAGAATGTCAAGCGCTATTCTAGCGGCATTCACAGTGTATACACTGGCCTTCGCAACCTTCAAGTCGTCCCTCAACTCTTCAGGTTCCTTCTCTGAATTAGCTACTATCAATCCATCCTCAACCAGGCCTTTAGTAACATCAACCTTTCCGATAAGCGTTGGATCCACGATGACAACTATGTTGGGATGATAGATGTGACTGTGGATTATTATGGGTTCATCGGAGATTCTTGTATAACCAGTTACAGGAGCACCACGCCTTTCAGGACCAAACTCCGGAAAGGCCTGCACATATTTTCCGTCGAGCAACGCAGCATAAGCCAGTAGTCGACTTACAGTTACAATACCCTGTCCACCTCTGCCATGCCAGCGAATCTCAATTAACAAACAGATACCTCCTTAACAGACATTTTTAATGGTCATAGGGCAATGCTAATTAATACACCAGAGAATATAATCTTATCTAAAGATCACGATTATTTCCGTTTTATCACAACGATTAACTGCACAACAAGAACTGCTAGGCTTATGATTAACAGGTACAGGTATGGCATGTATAGGGCATACTCTGAAAGGAAACCGCCGATCAACGGTCCAATAAAGTAACCGAATCCTAGAAGACTCTCGAACATTCCAGAAGCGTAACCCCTAAACTTTTCTCCGGCCCTGAGAACAGAGGAGATGGCAGAGGCGTAAGAGAGAGCCATCCCAAAACCTAAGAGGATAAAGCAGAACGAGAACGAAAGCATAGTTCGACTAACAAGTAGAAGAGCAGATGTTAAAGCTAGAAGAGATGATCCGAAAGGGAAAAGCCGGAGCTCTCCAATCATAAACATGACTCCAGCCGAGTTATAGAATGTCACAGCCCGCGTTAATCCATACAGAAACATTAAGAAGCCAACCTCATAAGCTTGGATGCCTAGATTAACCGCATATGCAGGGAAAAGAGAAGATATTACTCCGCCGACAACGGAGAAGAGAAAGACCATAAGTAATGCAGATATCACATATCCCCGCCCCTCACCAGAGCCGATAAGCCTCATCGACTCTTTTACGCTGAAAACAGCCCTATCCTTTTCAGGCTCAACAATTATGAGGTAGCTTAGTATTCCTATAGGCGCAGCTATGGCTGATACAAGATAGAAGGGAGCTCTAGCATCAAACCAGCTTATCAATACACCACCGATCATCGGCCCTACAATCATAGCAAGCCCCCAAGAAACATTAAACCTTCTGAGGGCCTCATTAAACTCTCCATCGGCTGAGTCGGCTATTAGCGCCTCCAATGGAGACCAGAAACAGCCAATAGCGAACCACTCAAGAACCCTTACAAACACCAGAATGACAGGGTCAACCGCTAAACTGTAAAGGATACAGGAGACACTATAGAGTATCAGGGAGATGGAGATAAATATCTTCCTGCTTAACCGTTCTGAGAGCGATCCAGAAAGGAATGGAACAATTGAGTATATTAATCCGCCAACCGCTCCTATAACGCCTATCATGAAGGGGGAGGCCCCGAGGATATCCGCGTAGATAGGCACAGTTATACTTACAATTCCAAGGATCATCTGTCCAGCAAATGATATAATAAAGAGGAAGTTTACGCGCCAAGACTGGAGGGAGCCGCTAGACCCTCTGGATCCGATAGACACTCCTACCACACACGTCACATTTATCTTCCTAGAACAGCAACGCCACTTATAGAATTTACTGATCCACCATTCTCTTTGATATTCTAATCGGATGGAAAGATGGGATGCGATCATCCCTGGATCATCAACGATCCAGGATTATTGTCTCATCGGATATGACGAATCCCACAGAACCGGAATATCTTATGGATTAGACCTCAACATATAAGTCTGAAGTTATCGATTAGCGGATAGAATGAGAACTTAGATTCTTGAGTCTTCTAGGGAAGGATAAATAATCCACATGATGTATATC
>WAQA01000103.1 GCA_015520475.1 Candidatus Bathyarchaeota archaeon
AACTTTTATATTCTCCAAGCTCTCCTGGAGACTGCTTATCTGTAATTTAAGATTCTCAGATCGTTTCTTTAGGAGTGTAAGTCTTGCGTGGATCAGCTCTGGAATTGGAACTGCTGATATGTACTCTTTTGCTTCGCATATCTCCCTCATCTTTAAGATTTCCATTATTCCTCTGGATGGGTCGGCTTCAACCTCCCTTGCTATCTTCAAGAATTCTTTTGCTTCTTCAACGAATTCTCTGAGATGCTTTATTGCTGAACTTATGTCCTCTCTTTCTTCATCAATATCTTCTAGGAGGGTCTTTTTAAAGGAATTTAATGAGGTTTGCAATTTTCTATATGTTCTCTTTATAGTGGCTGTTCTTTCAGGCTTAAGTGTTAACATATCCTCCATTATACTTTCAATTGATCTCTGGAGTGAATTGACAAGATCCTCTGATTTACTTCGAACTTCAGATGGCCGCGTACCTTCGAATAGGACTCCGCTGGTAATGTGGGAAGCTATTTCTTGAAGTAGATCATCAAATTCTTCTATTTTACGTTTGAAGTCCTCCATTATCATCCGTTTTTACACTCCGATCTTCAAGAAGATATGCTGTCATCGTTAATACTCTACCTATCCATATGTTCATTCCTCTTAAAACATTTTCCAAGATGGATCTAGAAACTTTTAATTGATGTTTCTGTCTTTAGATATGTTGAGGGTGAGTTCCGTCTCGTGCGTATGCTGGATATAATAACAATCAATGAAGATTTAGAAGATAAAGATGAAATAATCGAGATAGTTTGGAAGGCATACAAGTATTTTCCGGATGGTCTCTGGAGCGGGATTGAATACTTCGGAAACTTAGAATTAAAGTATGACGTTAAAATAAGATCCGAAAGTAAAGTTTACGGAGCTTTCATCTTTAAGAGGCTTCTAGAGAGAATAAGGGATGTTAGGAGAAGGCTTGGAATAAAAGATCTGCTGTTAGGTGTTACGCATGATCCAGTAGTTACCGTGTATCGGAGGTTCGAGGAGAAATCCTTCAGGAATATAGTTAATCTCATATATGATTATGTGTCCAGTGAGGTTGGCTTTGTCTCCCTCTTTAATGTAGCTGTTGACTTCTCTTCGTTAATAGTTGCTCATGGATTGGGACATAATCAGGGCCTCAAGCATCATATTAAACCTGTCGATGTAATGTATAGTAGCTTGCTTAGTGGATCCGCTATTCTGAAGGAGGGCTTCTGTGAAGGATGTGAAGAGAAGTTGAGGAGAAGAGTGGAGGATTAACCGTTTGAGAAGAACTTGTATGCTTCGGTTACATTGGTTACTTCATGGATGGATATTCTGTAGCCGAGCTGCTGGAGATACCTCTCCAAATAAACTTTTTCAGCTTCATAGGTTGTGATTGTAAATCCTGGAATCGGGCTTCTGCTTATGGGCTTGTATACTGTTATAATTGATTGTCCCTTGGGAACTAGGAATATCTCTCCCCCTGCTTCAGCTGCGGCTTTAGCCTTCTCAAGTATCCCTCCAACTTTACCTATTGATCCGTCTGGATTTATTGTTCCGGTTATGTAAACCTTCCCTGAAATCTTCTCTCCTTTAATCGCTGATATTGTGGCTATTGTGATTGCTGCTCCTGCACTGGGTCCATCAACCACCTCATATTCTCCTTTAGCCTTAATGGTTATTATTACATCTACCCAATTGAGTGATCTGCCTGTTATCTTCTCAGCTACTAAAACAGCTGTTCTGGAGCTTGCTTGCAAGTCTATTCCTATACGTGGAATTGTATTAACTAGTATTCTTCCTTCTCCGACCTTCAATTCAACTGTGCATTTAAGGGTTACTCCTTGATATTTACTTGTGAATGGTCCGGTTTTTATGCTTCTAATAGCCACCAGGTTGATTGTAGCTCTTCCCAGTGTCCCGTTCGTTTCTTCTATTCTCTTAAGCAGTGAGGAGTAATATTGTATTTGAGCCTCGTAATGTTCCATCTTATTTTTAAGTTCATCCATCTCCTTCTTCAATTCGGAGATGTTATCTGTTAGGTTTCTGTTCTGTCTTATTAGATGGAGAACTTGATAGATGGTGACGCAGTTTACTGCTAGGCTTATGAGGAGTGATACTGTAAGAAAGTACGTTCTTTTCATCATCGTTCTTTTCCTCAACTATGCATCTACGGCTGGTCTGTTCTCTTCTGATTGTTGCTTTGAGGTTAACCTGTTATCTGGTTTAATTTTAACCTCTCTTTTCTTCTTCCTCTAATGTTCTGGTTGATATCTCCTTTATCAGCGGTTTTCCTCCTTCAATCACTATCTCAGCATTTGGATATTGCTGTTGAAGTTGTCTTCTTAATTCGCTTATATCAGTGTCTCCGCTTACCTTCGCGTAAACCTTTGTTCCTTCAGGTGTCTGTGTAACGCTTATGGAGTAGCCGCCTCTCATACTCTCATCATTGAATCTTTCAAATATCTCCTCTATCTCGTCGAATATTGATCCAGTGAAGAATGAATCTATGAAGCTCTTCTTCTTTTTACTTGGCAATTCTCCTCCCAGCCTAGAGAGGCTACCACTATATTTCTATCTTAATCTTGTCTGATTTATTTTTCTTCTTCAATGCAACCTCTAATACTCCATTCTTATATGTTGCCCTCACACTTCTACGGCTGATTTCCGCTGGAAGATCTATCTTTCTGTAATATCTCATCTTTTCAGAGCTAACCTTTATTGTTAGTATATTGGATGTTACGTGGATATCTATGTCTTCTCTTTTTATTCCTGGGAGGTGCGCTATCACCTTAACTTCATCATTCAATTCTATTATGTCCATTAAGGGTTCATCTTCATTGGAGATTGGTTGATGCTGTGATCCTTCTCCTTTAGCCTCCATTATGATAGGCCTGTACCCTTCAAAGTTTATGTTATCTTCTCCATTCATCTTCGCTTCTTTTATGGCTGTTACGTTGAAGATATCTTCTCTAAGGATGTTTCTTGGTACATGTTGGTTGAATGGCCGGAGCATCTCAGCTATCATGCGTTCCATATCTCTAAAGAGATCTTCTATGTCTCTTAGCCACCAGTAGCCGAAGAATGGAGGGTCTCCTCGTCGCCTATAGATCCATCTGTGCGGTCTCTTCCAAGTCACCTCCCTATCCCCATCCGGTCAACGTTTC
>WAQA01000104.1 GCA_015520475.1 Candidatus Bathyarchaeota archaeon
CCATAGAATAGTGTTTAGCAGAATATTAATGCTAAAGTTATAAGGGAATAGAAGCGGCCTCCTTTACAGGGTAGAGGACACCTTCTACATGACGATGAAGATCGATATGCATGGGGAAGCCACCGTTTTAACTGGTGACAGCCCACATTAACGGCTTAAATATTCCAGTGATCCCTCATTGGAGGTGTTGAGGGTGAATCTTGGAGGGGGAGGGGTAAGCCCCCTACTCGCAACGATAATCCTTATAGCAATAACCGTTGCAGCTGGACTGGTAATATATAATCTGTTCTTCAGCGCTGTTGGAACGTTAAGTACGCAGCTGAATATCCAGGTTATCTCATTGGATATCATTAAGACCTCATCGCAGACGTTGATCTCGGTGACCATCAAGAACTCCGGGAACAAGCCGATAAGCTCATGTACAGTGACAGTGTATGGCGACTCTGGCATGGCAACATTGAATCTAGGCTCCATCGATGTGGGTCAGACGAGGAGCGGTTCAACCGTTAACCCCTCAGGGTTCTCGGTGACGGCTGGGAAGACATATCCTGTTAGGATAAGGGTTACCGCTGCTGACGGCAGCACACTCGATAAGTCGTTAAGCGTTGCAGCGACGGGTTGATCTCCACCTTATAATCATTTATTGGTGTTGGATGTTGAGGTGTAGGCTTGGGGTAAGCGAGGTATTAGGCGCCATAGTAATAACCATCCTAGTTCTCGGAGTCTCAGCCTCATACATCCTATTGGGGATGGAGAGATCCGGTGGAGAAACCCTCAGCATAATCGAGTTGATCAGACGGGCTGAGAGGAGACAGAATCAGCTCCTAAGCCTAATATATTATCAGAGGCAGAATGGAGACTTGAAGGTCTACATATATAATTATGGGGATGAACCCTCCACTCCAAAGAGGATATTTGCTGATAGGGAGATCCCCCTCTCAAAGATCTCCATAAAGAATATGGATACTGGAGATTTAATCAGCAACATCCCGCCTAAGACTCTTGTAGAGTTGACGATGCCTTCTCCATCAACAGAAGATTTCATATTGGTGCTGATAACTGAGGAGGGAGGTATCTTCTCATGGAAGATAACCGTTTAATGCGTAGAGGCACAGTCGCAGTCGGCGCACTCACGATAATAGCAATATTCATGATAGCGACAACATGCATCGCAACGCTGATCATAGAGTATAACAGGTACATATACAATGTTAAGACCGTAACAGAGAAGATATTATTGAGGGGGAAGGAGGAGGTCTCAGCCAAGCAGATATCAGAGGATGAGGTGACGGTTACGAATAGGGGATCCGTAACAAGCCTTATAATAGGGGTCTTCGCCGTAAACCAGAATGGAGGAGACATCAGATATGTTAGGCTACCCACCCCATTAACCGTCAAGATCCTCTCATCTAGAAACCTCACCCTCCCAGAAGCCATACCTACCGGATGGAGAATCGCTGTTCTAACGGCATACGGAAACATATTCTGGGAGGATGGATAGAAGAGTATTCGGAGGAGAACCGCGGATCCCCCTTAAAAGATCATGGGGGAACCTCAATTCTGATGTATCATGTTACGGTGGATCATATGGCTCCTACAGGGGAAGGGCGGAGGGAAGGGTGACATTTCAAGGTTAAGGTTCAAGGTTGAACCTTTAAGAGCAGTCTTCCAGGGAAGAGTCCTCGAGAGATACAGGGTTGATCAGGCAACCGTACATGTAGTTGAGAGGGAGGGGAGAGGCCTATACATCATAGGCGAACCTGAATTGACGGCTGAGGAGATGCAAGCATACAATCTCCTAATGGAGAACCTCTACTACAGCCTCAAACCAATAGTGAAGATGGATGATCCAATGAAGTATCTGGAGACCTTCATATGGGAGACCGCTGAGGACGTTGGAGTAATAGATCAAGTTCAGAGATGCTTCGGGAAGATTAAATATTATATTGCCAGGGACGCCTTCGGCTACGGCTTAATCCACGTGCCGATGATGGATCCAGACATAGAGGAGATATCATGCACCGGATATGGCAGGCCCGTAACGGTTATCCATAGACGCTACACAGAGTATGACTGGCTCAGCACCAACATAATCTTCCAGAATGAGGATTCCCTGGGAAGATTCGTTCAGAGGCTTGCTCAACGAGTAGGTAAAAGCGTCACAACAGCTGTTCCCTTCACAGATGCGATGTCCAGGGAGGGACATAGACTTGCAATGACATACAACGCCGAAGTCACCCTTCCAGGAAGCACATTCTGCATCAGGAAGTTCCCGGAGAACCCCCTCAGCATGGCGCATCTCCTAAGGCTCGGCACCCTAACACCCTTAACAGCGGCTTACCTATGGATCATAGCCGAGTATCGAGGCTTCATAATGGTTCTAGGAGCCATGGGCACCGGGAAAACCACAACCACCA
The DNA here is from genome assembly GCA_015520475.1 of Candidatus Bathyarchaeota archaeon. Lineage (GTDB taxonomy): Archaea > Thermoproteota > Bathyarchaeia > Bathyarchaeales > WAQA01 > WAQA01. Next base: position 2,418 of record WAQA01000104.1, read on the forward strand.
ACTGTATACTCACCATGATAGATCCAAACCTCAAGATAGCAACGATCGAGGATACCCCTGAACTTAAGATTCCACATAGGAGCTGGCAACGCTTCAAGAGCCGACAGAGCTACAGCATCACCGAATCACGTTTCAACATCGACCTTATGGACCTGGTTAAGCTCTCACTACGTTACAGGCCTGACTACATAGTTGTCGGTGAGGTTCGAGGAGAGGAGATTAGAGCGTTGATTCAGGCAGCGGCGCTTGGACACGGCGCACTCTGCACCCTCCACGCTGAGAGTCCAGAGGCAGCGCTTGTCCGGATGAGAAGTCCACCGATGAACGTAGGTGAAGGAGGCTTGATGCTGATCTGGTGCTTCGTACAACTCACCAGAACCAAGAATGCAGATGGGAAAGTTGTCAGACGCGTCCTCGAAGTTGCCGAGGTCGAGGGTGGAGAGGAGAAGCTCACGCTCAGACGGATATTCACCTGGGACGCTCGGACGGACACCTTTGAACCTGCAGACGCAGCTGAGGTTGTCAGGCGGAGCCGCCGCCTGAAGACTGTTATGAGACTTACCGGATGGACCGTGGAGGAGCTCACAGAGGAGCTTGAGAAGAGAGCTGAGTATCTGCGGAGAACAGTTGAGGAGGGCAAGCATAGCTACCCAGAGTTCAGCGAGGAGATAAGGAGGTTCTACGTGATGAGGAGGAAGGGTGAGATTTGAGGAGGAACTGGCGGAGCATCATACTCTACATTGACATCATAGCCGCAGCCGTCCTCTGCCCCATACTCTTCCACATAGTCTTCCAGCTTCCCCCAGAGTCTTTCCCCTCACGTCTCCAGGCAATCTACAGCAAGCTCCTCGCCTCCACACTTCTCGGCCTCTCCATCTCATTCACCCTCCTCCTTACAATATACGTCGTGATAGGCCAGCCTAAGGTTAGGAGGGAAGCGGCGGGGCTGAAGGTGATTAGGCCGGCTAAGCCTAGGGTGAAGCATGCCTCAGGAGAAGCCGCCGTCAACTTCATCTCAAAGCGGAAGCATCTCCGATCATTGGCGCAGAGGTTAAGCCTGGATCTCTCAGGCGACGTTCTAGAGGCCGGCGAAACCCTCAGCCCCTACAGGTTCGCCGCAAGGTACCTATTCTACGCCTTGATAGCCTTCTTCATCGCAATCCCCCTAGGCGTCGCCCTAGCCCTCCTCATTCACCCGATCCTCCTAGCAATTATGGCTGCACCGGCGATTCCACTATCCTATCCGAAGATGAAGATGAGAAGCGCCGTCGGCGATAGGAGACGTGCACTAGAAGATGAGGTTCCCTTCTTCACGGTCTTCGCCAGCATTCTCCAGAGCGTTGGGATAAGCCTCTACAACAGCCTCCTAAGCGTGCTTGGACGTGGAGTCTTCAGGGAGATCGAGAAGGACGCGTTGATGATTAAACGGAACGTGGACTTCTTCTTCAGAAGCCCCCTCGAAAGCCTAGAGGAGATTGGACGGATCCATCCGAACGAGAAGATGCGTACATTACTGCTCGGCTACACAAGCGAGTACCGCAGCGGAGGAGACGTCACATCATACTTGGAGGCGAAGGCAGACGACTACCTCAACGAGATGACGTTCAGGTGGAGGAGCTACGGTGAGAGGGTGACGGATCTAGGTGAGACCGTGATCAGCCTAATGTTCCTCTTCCCAATGATTATGCTGATGGGTGCATTCATATTTCCGGGGCAGGCGCTGACGATGACAAGTATAG
>WAQA01000105.1 GCA_015520475.1 Candidatus Bathyarchaeota archaeon
AGGATTCAAGGTTTATCTTGTTGAGAAGTCGCCGAGCATAGGAGGTAGGATGGCTCAGCTCGACAAGACCTTCCCAACATTGGACTGCGCCGCATGTATAATGACGCCTAGAATGGTTGATGTTATAAGGCACCCTAATATTGAGTTGTTGTCTTATTCTGAGGTTGAGGAGGTTAGGGGATCAGCTGGGGACTTCACTGTAACGGTGGTAAGGAAGCCTAGATACGTGGATGAGGATAAATGTACGGGATGCGGAGTATGCGCCCAGCACTGCCCAGTAGAAGTACCAAACGAATTCGACGAAAAACTAGGAATAAGAAAAGCAATATATGTTCCATTCCCCCAAGCAGTCCCATTAATATATACAATTGATAGGGAGAACTGTCTGGAATGCGGCCTCTGCGAGAAAGTATGCGGGACAGGAGCAATAAACCGTCAACAGCAACCAGAGAGGATTAATCTGAAAGTTGGAGCAATCATCATAGCAACCGGATATAAACTGTTCGATGCCGCCAGAAAGGAGGAGTATGGATTCGCAGCCTATGATAATGTGATAACTGGGATGATGCTTGAAAGGCTTCTAAGCGCTTCAGGACCTACTGGAGGACATCTAATCAGACCTTCAGATGGTAAGATACCGCGTAAGATAGCGTTCATCCAATGCGTAGGATCAAGAGATGAAAGAGCTGGGATACTCTATTGCTCAAGGGTATGCTGCATGTACGCTACAAAAGAGGCAGTACTGATTAAGGAGCATGTTCCGGAGGCAGAAGTAGCAATCTTCTACATGGATATCCGAGCGTTCGGGAAGGGATTTGAAGAGTTCTATAGGCGGGCGGAGAAGGAATACGGCGTCAGATATGTTAGGGGAAGAGTTGCAGAGGTTATTGAGGACTCAGCCACCAAGAACCTAACCGTAAGAGCTGAAGATATAGAGTCCGGGAGACTCCTCGAGGAAGAATTTGATATGGTGGTTCTCTCAACAGGTATAACTCCGAATACAGTGGATATACTCAAGAACCCATCTTTAATATCAGCCTCGGATGGATTCTTCGCCGTCAGCAACCCAAAAGTCAACCCTGTCTCAACGCCGGTGAAGGGAGTGTTTGTTGCAGGCGCAGCTGAGGGGCCGAAGGACATCCCGGACTCCGTCTCTCAGGCCAGCGCAGCCGCGATGAGAGCATCAATAATTCTCAGAGGCTGATGGATGGTTACGGCGATGAATGGAGAAGAAGTTAGGATCGGCGTGTACATCTGCCATTGCGGAACTAACATAGCAGGCGTCGTAGACGTTGAGGAGGTTGCAGAATACGTAAGTAAACTTCCAGACGTGGTCCTCGCCAAACATTACGTTTACATGTGCTCTGCACCGGCTCAAAAGATGATAAAGGAGGATATTAAGGAGCATAGATTGAACAGGGTTGTAGTGGCATCATGCACCCCAAGAATGCATGAACCTACATTTAGAAGGGTTGTCGAAGAGGGAGGGTTGAATCCATACCTCTTCGAGATGGCTAATATAAGGGAGCATTGCAGCTGGGTTCATCAAGACGAACCTGAGAAAGCAACTAAAAAAGCAAAAGACTTGATTAGGATGGCAGTTGCAAAGGCCAGACTTCTAGAACCATTAGAGAAGAGAGAGGTGAAAGTTGAGGGAAGAGCGCTTATTATAGGTGCAGGTGTCTCAGGAATCAGGGCGGCATTGGATCTGGCTGAGAGAGGATTCAAGGTTTATCTTGTTGAGAAGTCGCCGAGCATAGGAGGTAGAATGGCTCAGCTAGGCAAGGTTTACCCAACAGATGAGTATGCACTAGATATTTTAAGACCACTTATGGAAGAAGCCGTCTCCAACCCTAAAATTGAGATACTCACTAATACAGTACTTGATGAGGTTGGAGGATACATAGGAAACTTTACAGTTAAATTAACCGTTAAACCGCGATACGTAAATGAAAACTGTGACCTCTGCGGAAGATGCGAAATTGAATGCCCAATACAAGTTCCAAACGAGTTCGACTTTGGATTAAGCATGAGAAAGGCGGTATATCTACCTTTCAGAGACGCGGTTCCACAGAGATACGTAATAGATGAGAAGAGCTGTACTAGATGTGGAAGATGTATAGAAGCCTGTGAAAGGAATGCTATAAACCTAAAGGAGAAAGAGAAGATAGTAGAGGTTAAAGTTGGAACAATAATAGTCGCTATAGGACATGACCTATATGAACCGCCGACAGGAGAGTATGGATATGGAATATATGATAACGTCATTACGATGCCGCAGCTAGAACGGTTATTAAGCAGGAACGGGCCGACAGAGGGACAACTATTAATCAACGGCTCAAAACCCAGAAGCGTAGTCTTCATCTCATGTGTAGGATCTAGACAGGAACCTGGAATCTATAAACCGCTCAGAGAAGATCAAAAGCTTAACAGGTACTGCTCGCGAGTATGCTGCACATCAGCAATAAAGAATGCAATAGAAATAAAGGAGAGAGATCCCAACACTAAAGTTTACTATCTTGGACGTGACATTAGAACCTTCGGAAGGGGACATGAAGACTATTATAGGAGAGCTGGAGAGTTAGGAGTTATCTTCATGAAGTATAGAGCCGAGGTGCCTCCAACTATCTCTAAGGGATCAAACAGTCTCATCGTTACAGTTCAAGATGTATTAACAGGAAAACAGACAATAAGTATACCTGCAGATCTAGTTGTTCTAAATGTCGGCATCATCCCACGCGTCGACGCAGTAGAGATCCAGAATAAATTGAAGATAACTAGGGGGGTGGATGGATTCTTCCAGGAGGCACATGCAAAGCTTAGACCTGTAGAGACACCTACTGATGGAATATACCTAGCTGGCACGGCACTCGGTCCAAGAGACATAACGGATAGCACAGCTACAGCAAGCGCAGCAGCCGCTAAAGCCGCGATTCTACTTGCTAAGGGCAAAGTTGAACTTGAACCGATAGTTGCATATATAGACCTCTCCAAATGTGACGGATGCGCCATGTGCGTTGAGCCATGCTCCTTCAACGCAATAGAGATAGAAGAGTATAAGGAGAACGGCGAAATTAAGAAGAGAGCAGTAGTTAACGAAGCTCTATGCAAAGGATGCGGGGCATGCGCAGCCACCTGCCCACCAAAAGCCATATACGTTAAACACTTTACATTGGATCAGATATCAGCGATGATAGATGCAGCCCTCATGGAGTGAACTGCCCCACCTTTTCGGATGGGTTTCCAGCGTTCAACCGAGGATTTACGCACATCAGCCACATCTGCCGGTTCGGAGAGTTCACGGCCCCCACCATACCCCTATTCCACAATTTAGACACTCGAAGATTCCTCTACACAGGAACAGCACATCTCCTCTTTAGAAATCGTATTTAAGCCTAACCACAACCCATCCCAACACTTCCGCATGAAGCCCTCTTGCGGGGTCAAGATAAACAGCCTCAAAGAGATAACCATCAGAGAGGATACTATAAGAAGATTACATCTTCTCTAGACATTCCGGATGCACATCGCCTGGATAATCATGATCAAACAGGTAGATCCTCGCCTCCTCAACATCTATTTCTACACGATCATAAGGTTTAAACCTTATCAGTAGATTCCTATACTCTCTGGGATTTGACACCTTTATATCCCTTAACATACGCTCCTCAACATTTATGACTCCATCGCAGACCTCACATAGCTTCAGAGTAACCCTTACAACCTTGAACGATCTATCTTTCAAATCCTCAAATTTCACATCTTCCAGAAGCCTTCTCACTTCCTCTCCCACATTATAATTCACAAACAATTAATT
>WAQA01000106.1 GCA_015520475.1 Candidatus Bathyarchaeota archaeon
CGATGAGATTATAAAGTTCTACGATGTTAAGAAGGGAGAGAGCAGATAAGAATAGTTAAGGAGTATAGAGAGGTGAAGTGAAACGTCAACTATAATTGAAGATGTAACCGCCAGAGTAATACTGAATAGTCGAGGACAGAAGACGATAGAAGTAGATGTTATGACAACCGATGGCTTTGGGAGGGTATCAGCTCCGGCTGGAGCAAGCAGAGGGAAGGCTGAAGCAGTTCCATTCCCAGAAGGAGGGGTGGAAGAAGCCGTAAAGAAGGTGAAGGAGCTCATAGCTCCTGAATTGATAGGGCTGAGCGCCGAGGAGCAGGAGAGAATAGATGATCTCTTACATGAACTCGATGGAACCGAAAACTTCCGGAATATCGGAGGGAACACTTCCTATGCTGTTTCATTAGCAGCTGCAGAGGCCGCTGCCGACTCATATATTATGCCTCTCTTCCAGTATCTCGGCGGAAACCTAGCTAATGAGCTACCTTACCCGCTTGGAAATATCCTTGGAGGCGGTAAACATGCGCTTGGAAAGGTACCGGACATCCAAGAATTTCTTGTTCTTCCAGTTGGAGCAAAAAGTTTTCGAGAAGCCGCTGAGGCAAACGTTATGGTTCATAGAAGAGTTGGATCCATACTCAAGAAGAGATGCGGTGACTTTACTGGTGGAAGGGGAGATGAAGGGGCGTGGGCTCCAAACATAGGCAATGATGAAGCTTTAGATATAGTGTCTGAAGCATGCGAAGAAGTTTCGGATGAGGTTGGATTCAAAGTTAGGCCAGCGTTGGATATAGCTGCCTCCTCACTCTGGAACGAGGAGGAAAAATGCTACGTTTATGTCAGGGACGGTTTAAGGAGAGATTCTGGAGAGCAGCTGGATTACGTGTTAGGTCTGATTGAGAAGTATGGGCTTGTATACGTTGAGGATCCATTCCACGAGGAAGACTTTGAAAGCTTCAAAGAATTAACTGGAAAGGTTAATGGATGTTTAATCTGTGGGGATGATCTCTTTGTAACAAACGTTAAGAGGTTAAGCCGTGGAATAAAGGAGTCGGCTGGAAACTCGATAATTATAAAGGTTAATCAGGTTGGAACGTTGACTGATGCTTGGAGAACCACTGATATGGCGAGGAAGGCCGGCTATAAACCGGTGATCTCCCATAGATCCGGGGAAACAACAGCTTTCCAGATAGCTCATCTAGCAGTGGCGTTTAGATGTCCAATAATCAAGACGGGGGTTATGGGTGGAGAGAGAATCGCTAAGATCAATGAGTTAATCAGGATTGAGGAGCTCCTTGGAGAAAGAGCTAGAATGGCTGAACTGAACATTTAAGGTGAGACTTTTGGCTGAAGAGGAACCTAAGAAAGACGAGCAGTCCGAAGAGTCTCAGGAGGAACTTCTCCTTCCACAGGACGCCCTATTATCGGCCGGGATACATATTGGAACGAGGATAAAAACGAAAGATATGGAACAGTTCATCTATCGTGTTAGACCGGATGGACTCTTCGTCTTAGACATAAAGAGGACTGATGAACGGGTAAGAATCGCCGCGAAGTTCCTTGCACGCTTCGCTCCTTCAAAGATATGCGTTGCAGCTGCAAGGCTATACGCTCGTGAACCAGCATCCAAATTCTGCCAGTTAACGGGGGCTATACCTGTTATTGGCAGGTTCATTCCAGGAATGCTTTCAAACCCATTATATCCAAATAAGATTGAACCGGATGTTCTTTTGGTATCAGATCCAAAAGCTGATTCTCAAGGAGTCAGGGAGGCCTCGAGCATAGGCATTCCAATAGTGGCCCTATGCAGTACGGATAACAGCTTCTCAAATGTGGATCTTGTGATACCGACGAATAATAAGGGTAGGAAGGCTCTCGCTACAATCTTCTGGTTATTAGCTAGGCAGATACTCAGAGAAAGAGGTGAAATCCCCCCGGATGGTGATCCACCGATACCTATTGAGGAGTTTGAAACAAAACTGTCTGAGAAGTCATCCCAAGAATAATTCCTCCCTCAAATCTAAAAAATTAAATTTTACCCATCCTTACTATAAATCAAAGAGTTAATGCTCTAATTATTAATGATGCTTCTTGATATGTGAGGGAAGGAACCCCTTGTATAGAAAAATTAGATATCCAAGTCAGGCTGGAATGTTCTATGCCGGAACAGAGGAGGCTCTACGTAGACAGATCGAGGAATGCTTCAAGCATAGATTCGGGCCGGGAGAAGTCCCCAAAGTTAATGAGAATGGTCCGAGAAGGATAGTGGGCGTTATATCCCCTCATGCAGGATACATGTATTCTGGACCTGTCGCAGCAAATGCCTATTACCATCTTGCACTTGACGGTGTAGTAGATCTCTTTGTGATTTTAGGTCCAAACCATCATGGAATCGGCAGTGGATTAGCAACGGTTGATGGAGGAGTATGGCGCACTCCACTGGGGGACGTGGAAGTAGACGGTGAAACAGCCAGGGAAATCGCCAGAAGATCAAAGATAATAGACTTCGATGAATCAGCTCATCGATATGAACATTCAATAGAGGTTCAGATACCCTTCCTCCAATATGTTTACGGCTCATCCTTCAAGTTTGTTCCGATATGTTTTCTTATGCAAGATTTAGAGACAAGTAGGGAGGTAGGTGAAGCCATAGGTGAATCATTATATGGCAGGAACGCTGTGATAATAGCCTCAACAGACCTAACACACTATGAGCCTCAGAGGAGGGCACATGAGAAGGATAGAAAAGTTATAGATGCCATTATGAAGATGGATGAGGAACTACTATACTCAGTCATAGAATCATATAATATTTCAGCATGTGGATACGGTCCAGTTATCGCCCTCATAACAGCTGCTAAAAAATTAAATGCGAAGAGCGTCTCCGTCCTATCTTATAAGACCAGCGGTGATATAACTGGGGATACGTCGTCAGTAGTGGGTTATGCATCCCTCTCATTCAATAAATGATGAGTGTTGGAGATTGCATAATTGAGGGTTAAGGCGTCAGCGCCAGCTAAAGTAATCCTCTTCGGAGAACACTTCGTAGTCTATAATAGGCCAGCCATCGTTGCAGCTATAGAAAGGAAAGTCTACGTGTCAGCTGAACTCATAAAGGAAGAAGCAGTATACATTAGATCAGATGATCTTGGAATTTCAGGGTTCTTTAGACATGGAAGATTCATTGTTGAGAAGGGAGGTGAAGATGCCGAATTAAAACTTAAGCCTATATGGCTAATTGCGGATAGACTTCTCTCCTATAGTAGGAGTAGAAAGGGCTTATCAATCAAGATAAAATCTGATGTGCCTGTAGAGGCTGGTTTAGGGTCTTCGGCGGCTGTCGCCTCAGCCTCAGCCTACGCGATAAATAAACTTCTAAACCTAAACCTCTCCAAGGATGAAATCTTTAGATTGGCATATGAATCTGAGAGGCTGATTCATGGAACCCCCTCAGGGATAGATCCCGCTGTCTCAACCTATGGCGGCTTAATATATTATGTGAAGGATAAGGGGATGAGTCGTCTAAACGTGAACTTGAACTTTAATATTGTTATTGGAGACACTGGTGTTCCCCGTTCGACAGGAGAACTTGTCGCCAACGTACGTGAACTAAAACGTAAATATCCTTCACTTGTCGGTTCAATCCTAAAAGTAAGCGATATAATCATTGAAGAGGCCGTGGAAGCTCTTAAATCCGGAGACTTAAAGGTTCTGGGAGAACTAATGAATGTTAATCAGGGAATACTATCAGCCGTTGGAGTTTCAAGCGTAGATCTTGAAAGGTTGATCTATGCGGCTAGAGATGCCGGAGCGTACGGCGCTAAATTAACTGGTGCTGGAGGCGGAGGATGCATGATAGCCCTCGCCCCTCCTAAGAAGGTTGATGATATAGTTGAGGCTATCCGCAGGGCCGGTGGATCCGCCTTCACAGCTAGGATGGCGAAGGAAGGTGTTAGGGTTGAAGGGGAAACCGACGATTCTTAAACTTGGAGGCTCAGCGATAACCGATAAGAGTAAGCCTCTAACTCCTAGAATAAACGTTATCAGTAGATTGGCTAAAGAAATATCTAAAGCCAACATTACACCCCTAATAATTATTCACGGCGGAGGAAGCTACGGTCATCCCATAGCATTAAAATATCATGTAAAAGATGGATTTAAGGGCAGCCGTCAACTGATCGGCTTTGTAAAGACGCATGAAGCCATGGTCTCACTGAACAGCATAATCGTGGATACTCTGATAAAGAGTGGAGTTTCAGCCTTCAGGATGCCTCCATCATCCTTCATGTTTATGAAGGGGGAGGATGTGCAGGTGTTCGGAGAAGAGCTACTACTGCATGCTCTAAAGATAGGGCTGACGCCAGTCCTGTATGGCGATGTAATCCTCAATGCTGAGAGAGGCTTCACTATAATCTCTGGAGATAAGATAGCGTCAACGTTAGCTGCTAAATTAGATGTGGAAAGGGTGATCATGGCTGTGGATGTTGATGGAGTATATACTGCCAACCCTAAAATCGACGCTTCAGCCAGACTCATTCCACGTCTAACATTAAATGAGATTGATCAAGTATGCAGTAGATCTGAGGGGAGGGTGATGGATGTGACTGGTGGAATGACCGGAAAACTGTTAGAGTTGAGAGATGTGGTTAAACTTGGCGTTAACGTACTTATAGTAAACGCTTTGAAGCCGGACAATATATATAAAGCATTAAAGGGAGAAAGTGTTGTTGGGACAAGGATCATTAAAGAATGAGATAACCGATAAAATCAAGAATAGAAAAGATGATCACATTAGAATCTGCCTTGAAGAGGATGTGAATGCAAAGAAGGTTACAACAGGCTTTGAAGATATCCATCTTATTCATAGAGCCCTCCCAGAGATAAACCTTGAAGAGATAGATCTCTCAACAAAAGTTTTTAACCATGAATTCTGCGCGCCGATAATCATAGAGGGTATGACCGGAGGGACGGAGAGAGCTCTAAAGATAAATGCTTCCCTAGCCCAGGCCGTGGAAGAGCTGGGTTTGGGGATGGGTGTAGGTAGTCAAAGAGCCGCGATAGAGGATCCATCGCTTGAGAAGACATTCTCTATTGCCAGGCGAAAGGCACCTAATGCTTTTCTCATAGCCAATATGGGAGGTTCACAGTTGAGGCGGGGATACGGAATTAGAGAAGCCATAAAAGCGATGGAGATGATCAATGCCGACGCATTAGCTATCCATCTTAATCCTCTACAGGAGTGCATCCAACCTGAAGGGGAAACCGACTATAAAGGGATACTCGAAAAGATAAAGGAGTTATCCGATAGGCTTGACATTCCGGTAATAGTGAAGGAGACCGGGGCCGGAATATCCTCTGAAGACGCTAAAATGTTAAAGGATGCTGGAGTAGACGGGATAGATGTTGCAGGTGCTGGTGGGACGAGCTGGGCTGCTGTCGAATATTACCGGGCTAAGGGGAAGGGTGAGAAATCCGCTCAGATGCTTGGTGAACTTCTATGGGATTGGGGTATCCCAACAGTTATCAGCCTCATCGAAGTTGTTGAATCAGTGGATTTAACTGTAATCGCGTCTGGAGGGGTTCGTTCAGGGCTTGACGTCGCTAAAGCTCTCTCCTTAGGAGCTGATCTAACTGGTTTAGCTCATCCGGTTCTAGTTCCAGCGTTGAAGGGCTCCGAGGAAGTTAAACGTATGCTTGGCTATGTGATTGAACAATTAAGAAATGTTATGTTCCTTGTTGGAGCCCGTAAAATAGAAGACTTAAGGAATCTACCAGTAGTTATTATAGGTAGAACAGCTGATTGGTTAAGGGCTAGAGGCTTCAATCCGGAAAAGTTTGCTAGAAGAGGCCTTTAGGAGGAGAGCATGTTGAGTAGAAACCTGAACATAGAAGAATTCCTTAAAGAGACAGCTAATCTGATAGATAGGAAGATCGAGGAGTATATACCGAGAAGATTCATGGAGAACTCTCTAATTTTTAAGTTTAGCCCTCCAAGATATCCTCTGGACTTTAAAGCCTTGGCCAAGGCTGTTTCAAATCCTATCTGGGACTTCCTTGATAGGGGAGGTAAAAGGTGGAGACCTGCCCTCTTCCTACTGGTCTTGGAGGGGCTTGGAGGAGATAGGGAGAAGTACTTCGACTTCGCAATAATACCTGAAGTTATCCATAATGGAACATTGATTGCAGATGATATTGAAGATAACTCTGTGATGAGACGTGGAAAGCCATGCACCCACAGAATCTTCGGAGTTGACATAGCCATAAACGTTTCTAATGCCCTCTACTATCTTCCAATGCTTGTTCTAAGAAAGAAACGGGATGTGATATCGACCGAAACAGCAAATAAAATCTATGAAATCTATATTCAGGAGATGATAAACCTCAGCTTCGGACAGGCTATGGATATAGTATGGCATAGAGGTGTAAACTACGAAGTCACCGAGGAACAGTATATCCAAATGTGCATGTACAAGACTGGGACATTGGCGAGGATGGCTGCGAGGATGGCTGCTGTTCTAGCAGGCTCCAACGGGGAAACTGTTGAGTTAATGGGTAGATTCGCCGAGTCTATCGGAGTTTCTTTCCAGATACAGGACGACATATTGGATATCGTCGGAAGCGAATTTGCTAAGGGTAAGGGTGGCCTTGGAATGGATATAACTGAAGGAAAGCGTAGCTTAATGGTTATTTACACCCTCAGCAGAGCAACTTCTGAAGATAGGGAGAGGTTAATATCAATCCTAAACCTCCACACAAAGGATGAAAATCTGAAAAAGGAAGCTATAAGCATACTTAAAAAGTATGGCTCCATCAAGTATGCCAGAGAAGTCGCTGGAAAACTTAAGGATGAAGGATTAAGAATAATCGATGAAGTCATGCCTCCCTCATGGGCAAAGGATATGCTAATATCTCTAACAAACTATCTTGTTGAAAGGAAGATATGAGCCTTCAATCTCTTGAAGAGGGAGGGCGCCGCATAAATGATTAGACGCTGAAAACGTCACTCTTTGGTTGGCGTTGAGAGAGTATGGAAGAAGATAACCTGAAAGAAACTGTTGAGAGGTTAGCGTTAATAAACGCTTTAAGCTTCAAAGGAAAAGCTAGAGAGAAATCTGTTCTTGGAAGATTATTGGCTGAAAGGCCTGACTTGAAATCTAAGGTGAAAGAGATACTTCCTATAATATCTGAAGTTGTGGAGGCAATCAATAAATTATCGATTGAAGAGCAAAGAGCTCTTCTCTCAAAGAAATGGCCAAAAACAGTTAAGAGGGAGAAGGCTGAAGAGAAGAGGGGTCTTCCACCTCTTCCAAACGTTGAGAGGTATGAGAAGGTTGTAACCCGATTCGCTCCTAACCCAGACTGTGTTTTACATTTGGGATCGGCTAGGGCAATAATACTCAGCCATGAATATGCGAAGATGTACAATGGAAAATTCATCTTAAGGTTTGATGATACGGATCCAAGACTTAAAAGATCCGCGATCGTCTTTATGGAGTCGATAAGGAAGGATTTAATATGGCTTGGATGTAGATGGGATGAAGAGTACATTCAAAGTGATAGAATTCCAATCTATTACAGTTATGCAGAGGATCTTCTCAGAAGAGGCTGCGCTTATATC
>WAQA01000107.1 GCA_015520475.1 Candidatus Bathyarchaeota archaeon
CTTCCATATTACAAAGTCTCTAAGCTGAACCTTTCTTCTTCTCAGTTCTGTGATGAATTCTTGAACGAACTCAGCTGCTTTAATATATGATCCTTCCTTTAAAACTATCTCTAGAACCTTCTCCTGGATCTCCTTCGCTATTCTAGCCCAGTCTCCCCTAACAACCTCCAAACCCACTATATCTAATCGTCCATCTGGAAGTAGGCCGCAGTACCTCTTCTTCGCCTCAGTAAATAATATCCGAGTGTAAACTATGTCGGGTTTAATCTCTAAGTTGAATCTCTCCTTGACTATCTCTGAGAGCCTCCTAATCTTCTCTTCATCATATTCTATGAAGATGCTGTCTGTGTCGCTGTAGATGACGTCTAACCCAACATTCTTGGCTATGCTGATTGTCTCCTTTATTATCTCTCTACACCAGGCTGTTGTGGCTTCGGCTACGGGTTTAATATACCACCTTGCACCTATCCATCCAGCATATCCATATGAGGCGTTCGTTAAGATTTTAACGGCTTTCTGGCGGGCGTCCAAAACATGATACTCAACTGTTTCAGGACTTAGACTCTTCAACCTATCCTTTATCTCATCTCTTATAACTATCAAGTTTGAGAGAACCCTCTTGTAGAATCCTGGAGGATCCTTGCGGAATCTATGTCCAACTTCAGGTGCTACATTAACCTCTGATTCGGGTATATGCTCTGTTGGTGGGATATATGTGTCTGGGGAAATATTCTTCTCAATCATTATGTTCGGATACATTGATTTGAAGTCTAGAACCGCTATGTTCTCATGGATTCCAGGTTTAGGTTTAAGAACCATTCCCCCAGCATATGGGATGTACGGTCTCTCAATCCTTTCAGGGATGAGCTCACCTAACTTATACGCGTTCCTTATTAGGTACCATTCAACTCTGAACCCTACAGCCGCCCTTCCAATCTGATCCAAAGGTAAACCTACAAGCTGCGACATCTGTATGATAAAGTCCTTCAGGACATTATATATCCCAATTATACACTCCACATTCTCCTCAACAAATCTTATGAGCGTAGAACGTTTACTTGTATCGTTCCAGTACTCTGGAACATCAATCTCTTCTATTATTACACGCTTCTCCAAGTCCATGACTCCGAGATAATCAGCCATATTCTCTAACGTTTTAACTTTGACCTCGGGGAATTCATCGGCGAAGTCTAGAATGTCAAGGTTTATCCTTCCAGTTATGGAGACATGTCCATACACGCTTGTATGAGGCGTTGATCCAACCCTATCAACTTTGAAATCAATCCCCAACCTCCTACATCTCTCCATTAAATATTGCCAATCAGCCCTGTTGGTTCCATAGCCTAGTATCACGTCTGGATCAAAGGATTCTATGAATTCTATAAATGACCTGATGATCTTCCTGTCAGTTCCATCCTCAGAGATAAGATTCCTCTTCTCCCCATCACTTGTAGCCAGCGACAATATTATGATGGGATCTCTTTCAGGCTTAGGAGATCCCCTGCTGCTATAACAGAGCATTGAGAATGCTAAGATCTTCAGGTTCGGAGGTGCTCTACCCTCCAATCTTACAGGCGGGGATATGGCCAAGTAAACCTTATCCGCCTTTACATCAACCTCTCCATCAAACTCTTCAACCTCTATCCTATGCCATTCCGAAGGTATCACATCATTATCTATTAGGTAACGCATGGAGTATCTTATGTCGTCTTCAAGGCTCTTCTTTATCCCTTCGATCTTAGAGAGGTCCTTTGCGTATTTGCTGATGAGATCTGGGTCTTGACAGTAGACCTTAATCGCCTTTACCGGTTTACCGAACAATCTGCGTTCCGTAGCTTCAAGCCTCACTATGTATGGAAGCCTCTCCTTAGCCTTCTCAAGCCTTCCAAATACATCCTCAATCTCAGCTCCATCATCTAGGATAAGATAGAAGTATGCTGTGAAGTTTCTATCGATTATCAGGATTCCTGTCTCTAATAGACATCTCCGAGCCCACGAGACC
>WAQA01000108.1 GCA_015520475.1 Candidatus Bathyarchaeota archaeon
CTGCTGAGGAGAGCAGATATCTATCCCTCATATTTGAAGTAGCACCTTAAATAAGAAGATGTGAGGAGGTGAATTTATGGCGAAGGATCCCGTATGCGGAATGGAAGTTGATGAGAAGAAAGCGAAATTTAAAGCTGAACATATGGGGAAGACCTATTACTTCTGCTCTGAGATATGCAAGGAGAAGTTCGAGGAGAACCCACATAAATACATGAGCATGTAAAAGAGTCAATGGAAGGATTGAATCGTAGAATAGCATCAATAAACAAGGCTAAAAACAGAAATCCACCCCATTTTTTATCATTAAATTGAAACCAAACTAATTTTTAAGCTTGAATCTGACAACGGAAAAACAAATATAGACGGATAAGGGTATAAGATAAGATTAGAGAATGGTTAGGTGAGAAGATTGAAGGGTAGAACCCTAGCCTTAATAGCGATCGTATTAATCATAGTTGTGGCTGGAGGAGCCGCCTGGATCATGAAGAGCCAACAGGAACAGAAAGCGAAGCAGAAGATATCACTCAACATTGAAGGATCAAAGGTAACTCCTGTCGGGGGAGGATCATACGAGGTTAAAATCGTAATAAAGAATACATATACAGAAACTATCGTTGTGAGGAGAGTATACTTCCATAAGGACTCGATGGTCTTCGTCAGGATGTACTCCTTCTCAACCGATAAGAGCAACCCATACAACATATGGCAGACCGGTAATGGAGGGGTGGACTGGGCCCCACTAACAAACGTCCAATCGAAGAGTATAAGCGGAACATACACGGTGAAGGATGGACAATTAGTCCTCAAACCAGGAGACTCTGTAACTTTGATTTGGAGGGCGAGGTGGGGTCCATTCAATGTAGGCAAGCAATATGACATGAGGATAGAGCTTTCACAGCCGCCATACCAAGAACTCAAATATAAGATTCCATGCACATCAACCTAGAGGGATCAGGGTACAGAGGAAACTGCAGAGTAGAAGGTGATAGGCAGATATGACCATGCCCCTCCAGAGCACAGCTGCAATCAACTAACATAATAGTACTGTCCAATCCTCTTCTGATACCTATCCAGCTTCGATCCTTCCTTGTTCACCCTAGGCCTCTTGGTTGATGGATCCCTACGGAACGTTATATTCATCTCCTTCAGGAACCTGTTCATTCCATCCTCGAGTGTTGTAGGGGCCCCGGCGCAGCCCATCTCACCTGGAACCCCAGTGAATATCATCAGCCTATCAGCTATAAAGTCCTGGGCTATTATGTCATGCTCAACCACAAAGGCGGAGACGTTTCGACCCTCAACAACCCTCCTGATCGTTCTGGCAACGATAAGTCTCTCCTCAACATCCAAGTAGGCGCTCGGCTCATCGAGGAGGTATAGGGAGGCCTCCCTTGAGAGGCATGCTGCAATAGCAACCTTCTGGAGCTCCCCTCCACTGAGATCCGTAACGTTCCTATCGAGTAGCATGTCTAGGTTCAGAGGCCTCATTATCTCGCTTTGATACCAGCTCGACGTGAAACTCTCCCTTGCAATGCTCCTTAGGAGATCCATAACCGTCCCATCATAATCGGTTGAGATGTACTGGGGCTTATAGCTTACAGTTATCTCATCCTCTCTTGGAGGGGCTCCCCCATCAGGCCTCTCAATCCCGGCTAGGAGCTTAATGAAGGTTGTCTTACCTATCCCGTTGGGTCCAAGCACCCCTATAACCTCACCGAACCTCACATATCCCCCGGAAACCGTTAATCTGAAGCCTTCATATGTCTTCACCATATCGTTCCACCTTAACATCTCATCCCCTCCGAGACTTGTAGGGGTTGGAGGCTTAACATGGAAGACTATCCCCTCCCTCCTGAAACGTACATTCTCATCTGGGATGTAACCGTCAAGGTATATGTTGATCCCATTCCTCACCCCATGAACATGCGAGACAACACCGTAGACTCCAGGTTCACCATATAAGATGCAGACTTGATCCGAGAGGTAATCGAGTATGGCGAGGTCATGCTCCGCAACTATAATCATCTTATCCTCATCCTTCAGGCTTCTAATGGCCTTAGCAGCCTCCAGCCTCTGCTTAACATCCAAGTAGCTGGTAGGCTCATCAATCAAGTATACGTCTGCGTCACGGCATATCGTAGCTGCTATCGCAACCCTCTGGAGCTCCCCTCCACTGAGAACATCGAGGGATCTGTTCCAGACAGCCTTCAGATCCAGCATCTCAGCTATCCTCCTCAGCTCTCCACGCTCATCCACCCGCTCCAATAACTCGCCAACCTCACCTGAAACAGCCCTCGGTATCCAGTCAACGTACTGTGGCTTATGGATAACCCTCAGCTCACCCCTACTCAACCTCTCAAAGTACGTCTGGAGAATAGACCCTCTAAAGTACTGGATTATCTCCTGCCAACCGGGAGGATCATCATATCTGCCTAGGTTCAACCTTATCTTTCCAGAGAGTATCTTGAGGGATGTAGACTTTCCAATCCCATTCTTCCCAACCAATCCGAGAACGTTTCCCGGGGAGGGCATAGGCAACCTGAAGAGTCTAAAGGAGTTCTCACCGAATCTATGGGTACATTCACCTACAAGCTCATCCGACAGGTTGACTATTGAGAGGGCCTTAAAGGGACACTTCTTAACGCATATCCCACATCCACTGCAGAGGATCTCTGAGATAACGGGTTTCCCATCCTCAAACCTGATAGCCTCAACATTCGTCCTAACCATTGGACAGAACCTGAAGCAGACCTTACCGCAACGGTTCGGCTTACACTTATCCACGTCGATAACTGCAACCCTAATCCCAATCAACCCCCTCAAAGGCAGATTAGAAGTGAAAGTTAAGAATAAATCTTCCGATAAGATAAAGGATATATCCACCGTCTAAATTAATCTTTTTTGGGGATGATGTGTGGCGACGGCGTGAAGCATACGCTATGATGCTCAGCCGATAGGCCTGCTCTGACCCACCCAACAATATTCTAGCAGTAGAGGAAAAAGCCCCAACGATGCCTTTATACTTATAGGATCCATTAGATTGTTGATGGAGCTGATCTGTTTGACCCTTGAAGAGTTCAACCTTATCATATCAACGTCTAGGGGGAATGAGGAGAACGCATGCTCAGAAGCATGGTTCCTGCTTGGAGAGTTGGGGGATAGGGAGAGCATCGTTGAGAGGACGGAGATTTCAGGGCTTATAGTAGCCAGGACAAGGATTGATCCATTCGAAGCCGTTAATGGGTTGAGGAGGATGCTCAGGGAGAGGCCTGGAGAGTTCCGTTACATCCTCAAGGTTATCCCAGTCGAGGATGTTGTAAGGACTGATCCTGAAGAGATAGGGAGGGCTGTCTCGAGGCTGGCATATAAGATAGGGGAGGATGAAACCTTCAGGGTTACTGTTGAGAAGAGGCATAGCTCCCTCCCAACAGGCAGGATCATAGAGGCAGCTGCAAAGGTTATAGATAGGAAGGTTAACTTGGAGAGGCCTGACAGGATTGTTCTAATAGAGGTTTTAGGCGGGTTGACAGGAATCTCAATCATAAGGCCTGATGATATATTATCGGTTGTTAAGGAGAGAGGGGGTTAACTCTCGGTTGAGAGGAGGGCTACATGCTCGATTACAAGGTTTGTGAGGGCCCGTCCATAATCCTCACCTCTTAGGGAGGCTTCAACCTCCAAGTCTGAGATATTGAAGACCTTCTTGATCAGCCGTATCTTATCATCATTTAATGATAGAACCTCATCGCATTCTTCTCCTCCGAGGAAATTGGATATCATGTTCAATGCCTTCTCAGCTCCATCCTCATCCGGGGATATGATTAATACGGCTACCTCTCTAGAGTCCGGTTTGACACCTACCTCCTCAACAGCCCTGCTGATCTGATGTTGACCTGAAGCGAAGAGGAGGGCTTCAACAGCAACGTTCTTCGATATGTTTGATCCATACTCGAAGGCCTTCAAAGCGTTATATGCTGAGAAGTATAGGTGCTCCCATCCAGCTATGAACCTCGCATCGAAGATCTGTATATGGACATCCCTGAAACCTTCACGTATCATACCTATTAAACCGTTAACGTCACGTATCCTGACATCCCTGAAGCCTGTGATCGTTACGAGTTTACCTAGGATTTTCTCCTGCCTCATCATTTATCCTCTCCCATAACCTCCTGGATGAATCTCTCAACAAGGTTTGGATCCATTCCTCCCTTGATCAGCTTATCCTTAGCCTCCTCAATCGGTATCCTATCCTCGATGCATTTCTTGATTACGTTTCTGATCGTCTCCTTCCTCTCCCATGGGAAGATAACCCAGAACCTGGTTTCCTTCTCATAGTAGTCAGGGGTAACCTCGCTCCATGGCTTATAATAGATAGTTGCCGTCCTGATCTCCTTGGCTCCAAGCCTCTTTATGTAATCCATGACTAGGGAGAGGCTCTTCCCAGTGTCCGCTACATCATCCATTATGAGTACTCTCTTATCCTTCACTGATACTGAGACTGGCTGGGTGATGACGGGTTTCTTCTCGGTCTCAGCTATTCCAACGTAGAATTCCACCTTAACATTTGCCAGTTTAGGGTTCTCGAGGAGATCTGACATAACCCTGGCTGGAGGCCATCCTCCACGGGATATCCCAATTATTATGTCAGGGTTGAAGCCGTCCCTCCTTATCTTATCAGCTAGGTTGAGAAGCATCTTGTAGATTCTATCCCATGTTGGAGCTTCAAACTCTATCTTTAAACCCAATGATCCCTATACTCTCCATTAGAGAATCTTGACGTGGACATTTATAATTATGATTTGGAGATACTTGGCGGTTTATTGCTGGAGTTCCTGGAGCGCCCTCAACCTCTTGATCAGGTTTGGATGTGTAGAGAAGAGCTCTGCAATCCTATCCATAACGGTTATCTTCCGTTTGATGTATCTTTCAACGAGGGATCTATCTCCCCTGTAAAGGTCTGCTCTGGATATATCCTCCAAGTCCCTGCCTGAACTGTCAGGATCAGCTATGAAGAGGGCCTTGAATGATGAGAAGCTATTGCTTACTCGATGAACCCTCTTAACCCTCTCGGTTGAATGAACTATCTTCACCAGTCCCTCCGAGAGTTTTCTGGCTCCATCCTCAACCACCGATGCGCTGTGCCTGTCAGCGTAGTACTCCCTCAACCTGCTTAGATGCAGCGTGAAGAGCGTTAGGATCCAGTAGAGCGCTATGCTTAGTAGGCCTATCAACGCTGCGAGGCCTCCGTTCTCCCTATCCCTCCTACCGAACTGGGCGGACCATAACATTGAGTAGCCTATGTAATAGAAGAGAGCCGGCAGGATCGATATGAACATCATAACCTGGACGTCCCTATGCTTCAGATGGCCTATCTCATGCCCTATCACAGCCTCAACCTCTTCAGGTTCAAGAACGTTCAGGAGCTCGGATGTAACGGCTATCCTCGTCCCAGTAAGCGGTGAACCATAAGCGAAGGCGTTTGGAATCGGAATCTTTGATATCATGAGGGTTGGGGTTTTCACGCCGCTCTTCCGACATAACCTGTCCAGGACCCTGTAGAGCTCCGGAGCCTCTGACCTTGATAGAGCCTTCACCCTATACATCGCATCGATCAAGTATGGGGCGAAGAGCCACTGGGCAATATTGAATATGATTATGAATGATGCGAGGGCGATGATGTTCGTCACACCTATAATGGAGAGTAGATACGTGAAGAATAGGGTTGATAATCCTATTATCAGCGTGAGCGTGCCAAGCATCGACAACTTCAATTTAAGCATTCAGCCTTCCCCCTCTCTCAAGCTATTAATGAAATTGCGAAAATTTATATTCTTTTCCCCTTCCAGATCTTTATGGAGTTATATGTCTACGGGGCATCCATGTACTGGAGACTGCAACCAATGATTCTCGAACCGTTCAATCTGGAGGTTACATGCGTGATTCTTAAGCCTCCAGTATATTAGAGGTCTTCAAGTGGTTCTGTCCTGCCGAACCGCGCCTTCACACCCCTTACAGGCGAGGCCCAATAAACAGCGTTGCCGATGATCTTCAGGATGGATCTGTCATGGTAGATTGGGTAGGTTTCATGGCCTGGACGGAAATAGAAGATTTTTCCGGCTCCACGATAGAAGCAGCATCCGCTCCTGAAGACCTCTCCACCCTTAAACCAGCTTATAAAGATTAATTCGTCTGGTGGGGGTATATCGAATGGTTCTCCATACATCTCTGCATGTTCAATCTCGACGTATTCTCCCAGTCCATCGGTTATTGGGTGGCCGCGGTTAACTATCCAGAGCCTCTCCTTCTCACCGATCTCCCTCCATTTAAGGTTGCATGTGGTTCCCATTAAACGCTTGAAGATCTTTGAGAAGTGGGCTGAGTGGAGAACTATCAGGCCCATCCCATCGAGTATTACGCGTTTATATATCTTATCGACTATTCTATCGTCCACCTTGTCATGGGCTATATGTCCCCACCATATTAGAACATCCGTTGTATTCAGGGTTTGGTCTCCAAGTCCATGATCAGGCTGGTTTAGAGTTGCGGTTCTAACATCCAACCTCTCAAGATTCTTCAGGTATCCTGCTATGGCGTTGTGGATTCCTTCAGGGTATACCTCTGCAACCCTCTCATTCTCCCTCTCATGTATAAACTCGTTCCAGACCGTTACTCTAATCTTCCCATCCAATCTTAACCCTCCTAATCTAATGGGGCGGGAATATAATAAATGGTTTTTGCTGATGCCTGTTCCCTTTTAATGTTGCATCTACTCCTCGACGGATTCGCTTTTCATCCTTAGGGACTCTATTATCCCCTCAAGTTTATCCTTCACTATCTCACCTAGCCTTTTTGAGATGTATCCTTCAGCAATCTTCTCCTCGAGCTTTTCGAGATCTAATCTTCTGAAGGTTCCATTCGGCCAGAGGCAGACGTCAACCTCCAAGTCTATGTAGCGTATCCTTCCAGGATAGAGTTCGATTGGAGTGTTCAGGTTTATGTATGTGCCCTTATACTCTCCATCGGATGAGAAGTAGTTTGTTCTGAAGCTCCAGCCGCCTATCCTCATATCTGTAAGTGCATAGTCACCGCTCTCCTTCGGAATCTTCAATCCGTCATATATGCCTTTCCTATTGAAGACTCTGAGAAGCCTGATTCTTCCCTCCTCATAATCGAAGAAGACTACTTTTGCATTGCCGAGATGGAAGATTCTTCCATCAATCTTAACATGCTCGATTCGGATCTTAGAGTTTAATCTTGGATACTCGGATCTTAGGGATTCCTTTAGGAGATTCATAACCTCATCCCTTGAGACGTTGCTCTCAAGCATCTTCTCAGCCACTTCGAGGAGATAGGTCATTCTTCCGCCGCAGGCCCTTAAGTAGTGGTGTCCATCGACGGTCGGCGTAACCGAGCCTCTCAGCTCATCCAGTTTCCTCTTAGAGGCTGCAGGGAACTCTATGCTTATCATGTTCCCCCTATTAATGTTCATTGGAATCATGGATTCTTCAGATGATCGGTTCTGGTTGAGGGTTGATTCTCCAGTGTAACTGTGCAGTATGGATCCTCTTATTATGACGTCGTCTAGGGTTGATTGGAGTATTGAGGAGAACGTTTTAAGGGCTTCGTCTCCGCCGACCGCGTTGACTCCTTGCCTATCGAATCTGTCATAGATGTTTATGTCAGGAGGCTCATCATAATCGATGGATAACCTGAATCTCTCCTTTATCTTCTGGGATGGATCAACTATTCTGAAGCCTTCGTCGATTAGAAGTTTTGTGAGGGCTGTTGTGTAGATTCCTCTTATACGAGCCTTGAACGGCACCTACCTATTTTTCCTCCCACAGCAAGGTTATTCCTTGATTATCTGATGGTTTCTTCCCTTCCTTGAGGTTTTAATGTCAACATCCAGTATCTCCTTTACAAGCCATATATTTGTTTCAAGATGATCAGTTATTTTTCTGGTCAGGTATGTTGAGTATCCGCTGGAGAGGGCTATGTATGGGATGAGCATGTCGGCTAGATGAATATCCACTGTAGCCTTCGATTCAATCTCAGCAGTAAGGTTCCTCGCCGTCTCCAACCC
>WAQA01000109.1 GCA_015520475.1 Candidatus Bathyarchaeota archaeon
GCCCTAATCACAAACGCTTATCTATTAAAGAAGAATTTTGGGGATGAACCCATCCATGAGGGACTGCACAGATTCCTCGGCTTCCCAGACACTATAATGACGGATTCAGGAGCATATCAGATACTCACCTACGGAGAAATAGAGGTTACACCGGAAGATATCATAGAGTATCAGGAGAAGATAGACACCGACATAGCTACGATACTGGATATACCTACCGGATGGAGAGTCTCAAGAGAATATGCACTCTACACAGTAAATGAGACTTTGAGGAGGGCACGTCAACTCGAAAGGCTTAAGGAGAGGGATGACATCGCATGGGTCGGTCCAATCCAGGGTGGAAGATTCCTTGATCTGATAAGTCTCTCAGCGAAGAGTATGAGTGAACTTCCATTCCAGATATACGCTCTTGGAAGCCCAACAATAGTTATGGAGCAATATAGATTCGACCTCCTAGTTGATATGATATTAACTGCAAAGATGAATCTGCCGCCGGACAGGCCATTCCACCTCTTCGGAGCTGGACATCCATTCATCTTCTCTCTAATAGCCGCTTTAGGATGCGACCTATTCGATTCAGCAGCCTACTCCCTCTACGCCAAGGATGGACGATACATGACTGAGTATGGAACCTTAAGGTTGGAGGAGCTCAGGTACCTGCCATGCTCATGTCCAGTCTGCTCAAAACATGAAATAGAAGATGTACAGAGCCTACAGAGAGAGGAGAGGGAGGAGTTCCTAACCAGACATAACCTCTACGTCTGCATCTCAGAGATGAGGAGGGTTAAGCAGTCCATAGTTGAGGGGAGACTCTGGGAGTACATGGAGATGAGGGCTCATGGACATCCAAAACTACTCCAAGCGCTGAAGAGACTGTCGGAGTATAGCGGTTACATTGAAGGGTCATCCCCAACCTCAAAGAGAAGCGGAATCTTCTTCTTCAGCCAAATAGGATATTCAAGGCCTGAGATAACACGTTACAGAGCTAGACTCAAGGAGAGATATAGGCCGGATGGGGAGAACCTCCTATTAATACCAGACCTCGGAGTTGAATTCTACCGTGGAAGAAGATTCATCGAATTCGTTGAGGAGAATATGGGAAGGATAAATATATGCATCTACACAGTTCCATTCGGCCCCATACCCATCGAACTTAAAGATGTATATCCGCTCTCACAATATGAAGTTGCACTTCCACCAGAAGACTCAATGATAGAATCAGTAATTAAACATATTAAAGAATACGTGAATAGAAACAGATTTAAGAAGGTTATTATACTTTCTAGGGAGAATACATGGGAAGAGAAATTGGCAGACAGATGCAGAAAGATCATATCAACAGAAAAGATTTTATGTGAGGTTGTAAAGCTGAGGAAGAAACCAAATATAAAGGATCTAACCGAGATCACCGGAAGGATTATGGAGACATAACAATTCAAACGTTCACTTAAAGGTTTGGAAGGTGAGTTATCACGTCTATAAAGATAAAATTTCTCGGTTCTGCAAGAGAGGTTGGAAGAGCAGCAATACAAGTCAAATCTGAAAAGACAAATCTCCTACTCGATTACGGCGTAATGCTGAACCATGTACCCGGATTCCCAATGCATGTTCCCCCACGAGAGATAGACGGAATCATCCTAACCCATAGCCACCTAGACCATTCAGGAGCCACACCAATATTCTACATAAAGAATAAGAAGCCATTATACGGTACAAAATTAATGTTCGACTTCACAAACCTCCTAATAAAAGACTTCATACACCTATCAAGCTATTACCTACCATTCGAGTACATCGAGCTCCGCTCAATGATGAGGAACGCGACGAATATACCCTACGGAGAGAAACAGAGAATAGGAGACATAGAATTCAAACTGTTAAATTCAGGGCATATACCTGGAAGCGCCCAAGTCCTCCTAGAAGCAGAAGGAAAAAGAATCGTCTATACAAGCGACTATAACCTTACAGACACAAGACTCCTGAACGGCGCAGACATAGACTATGGAGAGATAGACGGCCTAATAATAGAGAGCACATACGCCGATGAAGACCACACCGACAGAGCAATCCTAGAAAAGAGATTCATCGAGAACATATATGAAGTTGTAGAGTCAGGTGGAACGGTTCTGGTGCCAGCGTTCAGCGTCGGCCGAGCGCAGGAGATAGCATGTATACTAGCAGCCTACCACTTCGAATACTCAATCGTAATCGATGGAATGGCCAGGGAAGCAAGCAGAATACTAATGAACAACCTAGACTACCTCAGAGACGGAAAACTCTTCATGGATGCAATGCACACAACAAGCTGGGTTGAAGACTGGAGGGACAGGAGAATGGCGGCTAAGAAGCCTGGAGTAATCATATCCCCAGCCGGCATGCTGAAGGGAGGACCATCCTCATTCTACATCCAGAAGATCGGAAAGAAATCCGGCAACGCAGTCTTCCTAGTAGGCTACCAGATCCCAGGAACCCCTGGAAGAGAACTACTCGACAAAGGAGTATGCGTAATAGATGGAAAGGTAAGGAAGATCAAGGCAAGAGTTGAATTCTTCGATTTCTCCTCACATTCAGGGGCGAAGGAACTGAAGGAAACAGTGAAGAGATTGAAGGGTGAACCAACAGTATTCGTCGTCCACGGAGCAGATGGAAACTGCCAGAGATTCGCCAAATGGATAAAGGATGAAACTGGACTGGAAGCAAAAGCACCTAAAACAGGTGAAGAATACATAATATAACATAGACGCCTATCAGAAGCCTGGAACATAAAGAGATAAACAACATAGAACCCCATGACAATACATATAAGTATTTGATTTTACATCTTTCCCTAAAAATACTGGAGGTTAACTCTTGCCTGCAATCGAAGTTGGTAGGGTATGTATAAAGATAGCTGGTAGAGAATCTGGGAGACGATGCGTCATCGTAGACATAATCGACAAGAACTTCGTCCTGATAACAGGGCCAAAGAACATCACAGGAGTCAGAAGGAGAAGAGCCAACATCAACCACATAAAACCGACTGAAGAGAAGATCAATATAAGGAAGGGAGCCACAGACGAGGAGGTAGCTGAAGCACTCAAGAAGGCAAGGCTCATCAAAGAGGAGAAAACAGAATAAACCCATGGATCACGGGGAGAGAACCAGTGCCTAGATTAATAGCTCCATGGGAAAGAAAGAGGAAGATTCTGATCAAGGCAGAAGACACAACAGATCCAAATTACGGATGCAAACCAGAGGAAAGGCCAATAAAAGATTACATAAGATTCGGCGTAATCAACCTCGATAAGCCCTCAGGCCCCTCAAGCCATGAAGTAACAGCATGGATCAAACGTATACTGAATATTGAACATGCCGGTCACGGAGGGACTCTAGAGGTTTAAGGCCAGAGAAATCCCAAAGTGACCGGTATCCTACCGATAGCACTGCTAGAAGCAACAAAGATAATCCAAGCCCTCCTAACAGCAGGGAAAGAATACGTCTGCGTCATGAAGATACACTCAGACATCCCTGAAAATAGGATCAGGACGATTCTAGATCAATTCCAAGGAAGAATCTATCAGAGACCTCCACTGAGAGCCTCAGTGAAGAGGAGAGTCAGAATAAGGAGAATATACTACCTCGACGTGTTAGAGATAGATGGAAGAAACATCCTCTTCAAGATAGGATGCGAAGCCGGAACATACATCCGCAAGCTAATCCACGACGTCGGCGAGATACTTGGATGCGGAGCCCACATGCATGAGCTGAGAAGGACAAGGGCAGGCCCATTCACAGAAGACAGAAACCTCGTCACACTCCACGACATAGTATACCTCTACGAAGAATGGAAAGAAAGTGGAGATGACAACCTAATAAGAAAATTCATACTGCCCATGGAGAGAGCCCTAGACCTCCTACCAAAAATATATATTCGAGACTCAGCCGTCGACGCCATATGCCACGGAGCACATCTAACAGCGCCAGGAGTAACATCGCTGGAATCAGACATCAAAAGAGGAGAGAGAGTTGCAATATTCACCTTGAAGGGAGAGGCTGTAGCATTAGCCGAGGCAACAGCAAACTCGGAGGAGATAATCGAGATGAGCCATGGAATAGTAGCCAAGAACATGAGGGTTCTGATGCCGCGTGGAACATACCCGAAACTCTGGAGGACAAGCCGCCCATAACAGAACAACCTCCAAAAAATAAAAAGTAAATATTTAAAGAAGGAAAGAGTATTAAAGAAGCCTTTTAGCCTCCATTTAGCGAAAGAATTAATAACTCTTCCATCAAAGTGAAACATATAAAGAACTCCTTTATTGTGGGGACTATTATGATATCTGAAGGAGTAGAGTGGATATTAGCTCCGATATCCGCGATGATATCGATTGGAGTAGGCCTCCTACTATTCCGATACGTAACCAAGAAGGATGCAGGAAACAGGAGGATGCAGGAGATAGCGCAGGCGATAAAAGAGGGGGCGGACGCCTTCCTAAAAAGGGAATTCACGATACTAGCATACTTCGTAGCTGTCATGGCTACTTTAATAGCTGTTCTAATCAACCCGTTCATGGGGCCCGCCTACATATTCGGTTCAGCATGCTCAGCCCTAGCAGGATTCTTCGGCATGGAAGTAGCCTTAAGAGCAAACGTTAGAACAGCGAACGCCTCAAGGAAGGGACTGAACAGCTCATTCCCAATAGCCTTCCGCGGAGGAGCCGTCATGGGATTATCAGTGGTTGGATTCGCCGTTCTCGGGATAAGCCTAATCTACGCGCTTACCAGAGACCCTGAAATGGTGCTTGGCTTCAGCTTCGGAGCCAGTGCAATGGCTCTCTTCGCCAAGGCAGGAGGAGGAATATACACTAAAACAGCGGATATAGGAGCTGATCTCGTAGGGAAGGTTGAACTGGGAATACCTGAAGACGACCCCCGAAACCCAGCTGTTATAGCCGACAACGTAGGGGATAATGTGGGGGACGTGGCAGGTATGGGATCAGACCTCTTCGACTCCTACGTAGCCAGCATAGTAGCAGTTATGATTCTAGGTGAAAGCCTAGGATATAAATGGATGAATATACCATTAGTATTTGCAGGTTTAGGTATAATCTCATCAATTATAGGCGTGGCTATTGTAAGAGTCGGCAAAAGCGGAAATCCAGGTAAAGCATTGAATATGGGAACATACATAACCTGCATACTCTTCTCATCCCTAACATTCACAGCGACAATCATCTTCGGATATAACATTGAGGTTTGGGGAGCAGCGATGGTCGGATTAATATCAGGCGTAATCATAGGGGTGACAACAGACTACTTCACATCCATCGACAGGGCGCCAGCCAAGAAGACTGCAGAGTCATCCCAGACAGGAGCAGCAATAAACATAATCACAGGATTCTCCTATGGATTAATCAGCGTCCTACCTTCACTCCTAGGAATCGCCGCAGCCTCCTTCATAGCATGGACACTGGCCGGAGTTTACGGGGTTGGAATGAGCGCCCTCGGAATGCTCTCCATCGTCGGCATGATAATCGCCGGAGACGCATACGGTCCAATAGTTGACAACGCTAAAGGAATAGCTGAGCAGAGCGGATTACATGAGGAGGTAATAGACGTATGCGATAAACTCGACGCTGCAGGAAACACTGCAAAGGCCATCACAAAGGGATTCGCTATAGGAGCAGCCGGATTAACCGTGCTGGCGCTACTAGCATCCTTCCGTGAAATCGTAAAGGACATAACAGGCGAATACGTCAACTTCGCATTGATGAATCCACTCGTACTCTCAGGAGTACTCATCGGAATAACGGTTCCAGGACTCTTCTCAGCGATGGTTATGCTTGGAGTAGGTAGAAACGCCTTCAGGATGATAGAGGAGGTTAGGAGACAATTCAGGGAGATCCCTGGATTAAAGGAGGGAGTGGAAGGAGTCAAACCGGACTATGCATCATGCGTTGACATAGCAACCAAAGGAGCCTTAATGGAGCTCCTCCCAGCAAGCGTAGTCGCAATAATAATCACGGTGGCTGTAGGATTCATCGGAGGAATCAGAGCCTTAGGAGGATATCTTGGAGGAACAATACTCAGCGGCCTCCTATTCGCCCTCCTAATGGCCAATTCAGGCGGGCTATGGGACAACGCTAAGAAGTATATTGAGGCAGGAGCATACGGAGGAAAGGGATCCGAAACCCATAAGGCAGCCGTTATAGGAGACACTGTAGGAGACCCATTCAAGGACACTGCAGGACCATCACTGAACACTCTGATAACTGTAATCTCACTTGTAGCCTCAGTCTTCGCAGTATTATTCGTCAAATACAACCTCGTCGAGTACCTAACCTGAAAGGATCGAAACACCCCTCCTATTTTATCCAGTCTCCACAAGATTCGAAGGGCAGATGAACGGCAGGAGACACCTAAACACCATCCATCCTCAATTCTTTGATTCACAGCTCCATGAGAACGTAGGCTCCCAAACCTAGCGGAGAGGAGAACATGTGGAGGCCTCTGATAATTCACATTTAGGGATTCTACATGTGATCCAGTGGGGATTCCAGCCTAAACCAACAAAC
>WAQA01000110.1 GCA_015520475.1 Candidatus Bathyarchaeota archaeon
CCGTTTCTCATCAACCTTAAATGTGACTTTTTCACCTTTGATCTTAACCATACTGAAGACTGGAACTTGATTCTCTCCATGCTCACCTATAACGAATGCGTTGACATCTAGAACTGGAACATTAAACCTCCTGCTTAATACTACCCTAAACCTTGCAGAGTCTAGCTGTCCAGCACTACCCAGAACCTTCCTCCTATCGAACCCAGTATACTTCCACATCAGATAATTCATAACATCTACTGGATTCGTTAACGTAATTAAGATAGAATCATCTTTTAGAGCCTTAAGGTTTAAAGCTACCTCCCTAATTATTTTATTGTTTATGTTGAGAAGATCCATTCTGGATTTCATCTCAGGAGATCTAGGTTTACCAGCCGTTACTATGATAATGTCTGATCCTTCAGCGTCACAGTAATCTCCAGCATAGACCTTGGTATTGTTTCTGAAGGCTAATGATTGCTCTATATCCTCAGCATTTCCTTCAGCTAGATCTTTGTAGATATCTATCAGAACGAGCTCATCAGCCAACCCTCTATTCGCAACCTCATATCCTATACACGAACCTAAATTTCCAACACCAATTATCGTTATCTTAACCATTAAGATTATCCTCCAATGACCTGTTGGATACGGACATATCCCCTTTAGCTATTCTAGATATATAAAGAGGATCTTTTATTGTAGGTTCAGCTACTCCAACCATATCTGCTCCAGCGTCGAAAAGTCTCTTCGCATCAGCATAAGACCTAACATATCCACTTACAAGCAGAAAGATATCATAATTCTCCTTAATCCAACGTACAAAGTTGAAGTTTGGCCTCATAGTTCTTTCGTCACGCACGTTAAAGTGAACCGCAAACACATTAAACCTAGTAATCATATCCAGGATTGGAGAATAGTCTTCTATTACATCCATCCTAAACTTAACTATTAGCGGTATCTCCAGTTCTGTGAAGGCTTTAACCCACCTATATAGCTCCTTACGATTCTCGGGGAGAACCATTGCACGAAGCTTACCCTGTTTAAGGTAACGTTCATAGCCGCCGTGAACATTCAATTCGAGGAGGGAGCCGCCAGCATTATAGAAGCAGTCAGCCGCCTCTAAACCCCATTCGAGCTTCGGAGAAGCCAAGTTCAGACATATCAACGCTTCACTCCGCATCCTCACAGTCCTACACTCCTCAGCTAGGAATCTTATGCATTCTTCCCTTGTAGGGGGAAGGACGCATTCATACTTTCCGTAGGCCGGAGGCTCAGCCAAATATGCTCCTAACTGAACCATTTTACATCCTTTACTCCTCTCAGAACAGAATCTTCCATCAGTTATCTTCATCATGGAAGACAGGAAGAAGCCGCCTCTAAGAGTATTATACAATCCTAGGAAGTTCCTTCCTCGATCCATCTTTCATCACCTCAACATTTAAAATGAAACTTCTAAGCTCTAAAGGTTAGACAGATCATCTTTTTAAGAACTGCCTTCAACATCCTCACCTTATATTTGAGGCTTGAGGGGTTAGGTTCTATTTTGGTCCTCCCATTCCTTAATGCCTCAAGCACACTTGATAATGTTCTGTCTTCGGCATCTATTATAGTATATGCATCGCCAACAGTCTCCGGAAAATGGGAATCACTTCCAGCTATCATGGGAAGATTCATTCTCTTGGCTAACGAGATGCTCTTTGAGGCGTAAAAGTTCGATAACGGAGAGATTGCTGAGAAAACTTCAATCCCATCAATTGGGAGATTCTCTAGAACTTTAGGCTTGATTCTCCCAAAGAATGGAATTGTAGGGTGTGGAACAAATACGAGCCCACCTTGGAGATGAACAGTACGTATTACATGTTCAATCGGTAATCCTTCAGGAACTGGTTTGCTGATTCCAAAAGCCAATATCTCACCTAGATCGGTGCTTATCTCCTCACCAGGAATTATCAGCATGTCCTTCTCAACGCGTTTAGCCTCCCAGACTCCTTGGAGAGTATGGTGATCCGTGATCGCTATACCATCTAAACCCTTATCCTTAGCTATCTTGATTATCTCTTTGACGGAACCGCTTGAATCGGAATATACTGTGTGAACGTGCAAGTCAACCTTTAATCTGATCAATTAAATCACTTTTTGGATGTTGCTGAAGCCTCAACCATGGAGGTAACCGAATATCGTAGATTTCATGGAGAACTTATGATAAAAATATTTGGTTATGGACTTCTTAGATTGTGCATTTGAAGATTGTGGCTGTAAGATCTCCATGTAATACTTGTCTTTCCTCCATTATCTCCACTCCAACATCCAAGGCAGCGGTTCTAAATCTTCTAGATGCCGCGGTAATCAGTACGAGAACTGAGCCTTCAGCCCTCTCAGACAAAGCGTTGAGGAACCCCCTATACAGATTGATCACCCTCTCTTTAGGTGAGAGCCTTAAACCATATGGAGGATTCACAATAACATATTCGATTTCTACGTCTGGATAATCTGAGCTTCTAGTTGCATCCCCAAGCTTGAAGCATATATCATCTTTCACTCCAGCCTCTTCAGCATTCATCATTCCACCAGCAAGATATCGTCTATTCTTCTCCATACCATATATCCGGAGTACACGTCTCCCCCATGAAAATTTATGTTTAGCCCTACCAAACTCTTCAGCATCGAATACTTTGAGTTTGGTAAATGCAAAGTCGGATCTTAGGATGTTTGGGGGTACACCTCTACCCCTCAAGGAAGCCTCTATTGGAATAGTAGCTCCACCACACATTGGATCAATGAGGGAATCATCAGGCTTCCAACCGCTCATCTCTATCATTGCAGAGGCTATAGTAGACTTTATTGCTGCTGGATGATCATAGACTCTATACCATCGTCTATGAAGTGAGGGGCCTGTAGTGTTTACCCCCATAAGAAACTCGTGATCTCTAACTAGACATAATATTTCAACATCAGGTTCATCTAAGTCAACCTTTAACCTTAAACTTTTCGAGTTGATGTATGAGTCTATCACAGCCTGTCCAACAACACGTGAGATGTCCATACTCGTGAAGTTATGCACTCCAACCCGTTCACTTCTTATAGCAAATGATTGATCAGGATCGATTATCCAAGTATAATCTATCCTCTTCGCAATACGATATATGTCGTCTAGATCTTTGAATCTGGATCTGCAAAGCTGAATTATAACTTTATGTAGCATTCTGGATTCTAGGTTAAGCCTGTACATAGCGTTCAGATCGGATCTGAAGAAGACCTTACCTATATCAGGCGTAGCCTTGCATCCTAGTAAACGCTCTATTTCATGAGAGGCTACATCCTCTATTCCAGGAACGGTCGTTGCAAAAAACTTGACATCCATCAAACAATAAATTGGTTGGGTCACTAAAATCTTTTTAACAGATGATCATCACGGTTAATTGAGGATTGAAAGTTGAAGAGGCATAGACTGGACATAATAGTTAAGACCCCGCTGGGACTGGAGAGGATAGCGGCATCAAGAATAGAGGATCTAGGATTAAAATGTGAAGTTAAACCTAAACCAAACAATTATCCAGGGATAGTAATAGTGAACTGCACATGCAACCCAAAGGAAGCAGCCGATCGAA
>WAQA01000111.1 GCA_015520475.1 Candidatus Bathyarchaeota archaeon
ATATAATCTGACAAACAAGGCAAGTTAATGATTGGAGAATACAACCTCAAAATAATGTGGATGAAAACAGATGTGTATATAGATAGAGACATGTATGTATGCTACCTTTCAATTATAGGGACCGCCTTTTCCATCTTTTCAGCTTCTTGCTCGGCTATTTGTAATGATACCTTCGTCTCATATTCTCTTAGCATAGTGACCAGCGGGTGTTTCAAGTTAATCTTATACAGTTTTGCTCTGCCTATCTTTCTTGAAACCGTAACTATCTTGTATTCTTCCAATTCTGGAAAGTACTTGTAAAAAGTTTGCTTGCTCATTCCTAGGGCTTCTATCACTTCTTTCTTTGTGAAATCAAATAATGGGTTGTCTAAGAAGAAGTCTATAATCCTTAGCTTAGGTGAGTCTCCAAGCGTCTTCAGTAGTATGGACTGGTATTCTTTCTTAGTATATAATTCTTCAGGCATGGCTATCAGATAATACTTTAGAAGGCAAGTATTTAAATATTAACTTCTGAAGGTATTATAAGTGAACTCTATGTCTAAACGAGAGATAAGCGATCGAGAAATCAAAGCTGACATAATGCATAGACTATTCAGAAAGCACTGTTGGGGTGCAAGATATCTGCCCTTAGATACCCTCGTGAGATGGATGGGTAGAAAGATGAGGAAGAACGGGAAGCGAGTTGAAAGATTAGTTAGGCAGCTCGTGAACGATGGCTATCTAATGCTTCACAAGAGAGGAAGAACCGTTTCATTAAACCCTAGAAGAAGTAAAGAGATCATAGACTTCATCAGAAGATTCATAACTTAATGGAAATCTCATACCTTAGTAGATCTCTTATAGAGAATTGAGGACTTTCTAAAATATGTTCAATAATTACTGCAGCAATTATCATAAATAGTATAGATGGGCATATGGGCAGAGGTATGGAGAGGAAGGTATAGAAACAAAATAGAATCTCATCCAATATTCAGAGGAACAATAGATTAGGCATGATTCAAGGTTATATGGAGCCCCGGGCGGGATTCGAACCCGCGACCGACGGCTCTCTCAACCTCCAAGTCTACGAGGCCGTTGCTCTAACCACTGAGCCACCGGGGCCTTAGATATATTAGCACTATACCTCCTACTTCAAATATGTTATTTTAGGTTTCATCTTGAATTTAGTGTTATGCTTTAATTTAAGTTTAAAGAAGTTCTATCTCTGATGTGTAAGTGTATATGTTTGATGGATGGTTTGGATTGTTATGGTAGCCTCAAGCCTCGGTGAGAGGAGGATTATAGATATAATCTTGGAGTCCTTGGATGTTATGCCTTCTATGCCCGTCTCTTTCGGTGATGATGTATCAGCCGTTGAGATAGACGATGAGAGATTGGCGATTCTAAAGACCGACATGCTTGTCGGAGAGACTGATGTTCCATCTGGGATGAGCTATAGACAGGCAGCCCGTAAATCTGTTGTTATGAATATTAGTGACATGGCTGCTAAGGGAGTTAAACCTATCGCCATATTATCTTCTATAGGGCTTCCGAGGGGGATGGGTGAGGAGGATGTTAGGGAGATAGGGTTAGGATTGAATGATGGAGCACGTGAGTATGGAGCATACATAATAGGAGGAGACACGAATGAAGCTCCAGATCTAGTGATAAGCTGCTCTGTTCTAGGATTCTGTAGGAGGGAGGAGTTTATAGGACGTGATGGAGCCCGGCCTGGAGATATCCTTGCAGTTACAGGATTATTTGGAAAGACTTCTTCCGGTTTAAAGATATTGATGGAGAACCTTAAAGCGCCGGATGATATTAGAGATGTTCTCGTCAAGTCTGTATTACTCCCAGAGGCCAGATTGGCTGAGGGGTTAGCGTTAGCCAGTTCAGGGGCAGCCACCTCATCTATAGATTCAAGTGACGGTTTAGCTTGGAGTCTCTATGAACTCTCTAGGATGAGCGGGGTAGGCTTTATAATTGATTATGTTCCAGTAGCCCCGGAGGCCATCAGATTTGCTGAGGCTAACAGTTTAGATCCGGAGGAATTAGCACTTTACGGCGGAGAGGAATATGAGCTTATAGTCACGATTAAACCTGACCTTTGGGATGCCGCTGAGAGAGCCGTTGGAGAGGCTGGATCTTCACTTATCAGGATCGGAAGGGTAATATCGGAGAGGAAGATCCTGTTGAGACGCGCAGAGAGACTGGAACCTATAGAGGCTAGGGGATGGGAGCATTTCAGGAGATAACATTAACCTCTACCAATCTAACCGATTATCTCAACCTCGCTTCCAAGAGCCTGTCCAGGGACGCCCTTCCTGAACCTAGCCCTTACAAGACCGTTCTTGCCATGCGGGGACACTATTTTTCCGATGCATTTCCGTTCTCCAACTGGCCAAGCAACTTTTCTACCCACCAGGGTTGAGGCTTCCCTATCCGATTCAACCCCAGGAAACTTTAAGAGGCATTCCTTAGGCCTCTGCGTCTTGGGGCCAATCCTATAATTGACTATGACGCCCTTAATCATTCTAGAGCCATCCCTCCTCCACAGGCCAGTAGATATCCACGCATCCACCTAAATGTAGATGACGAAAAACGTTTATAAATGCATCTTTAAGGAGTTGACGCTCTCCCCGCTTAAGCGGGGAGATGCTCGTTCCTGGCAGTGTCCCATCGCCCAGCTGCCGACAGAAGAACAACATCAAAAAGGGAATTTAAGCCTAACACCAACCCATCCCCACCGAAGTAGGAAGATTTCTGAGCGTACTACGTAACTGGAGTATTACAGAGTGAACTCTCCTACTTATAGGCTGAGAACCCCCCTCAGAGAGAACATACCAGCGGGGGATCGATAGGAGATCATGGATATTTTATCTGGATGGGATGGTTGATAAATGGAGATTAAAACTCTATCTGATATCTAGATTATGGATCTGACTCTTTGATGTTATCGACGATGATTAGAAGGACGATTGGTTTTGGATCATTAAAAATGCCAAGCCGGGTCTAAGCCTTGAACGTGTCTCGCGGCCCATCGAGGCGACGTCTTTGCCGCAGCACGATCTTCAGCCGCTTTGATCGTGCTGCTCGCCGCCTCAATGCAAACACGTTCAAAGCC
>WAQA01000112.1 GCA_015520475.1 Candidatus Bathyarchaeota archaeon
GGTTGTGGATCGCCTCGTCTCTTCAGGATTTAAGGTTGGAGGAATAATCACCTATGAGGTGAGGAGGGCCGGTGTCAGAGTGGGCTTTAAAGTGATGGATATATCCAGTGGGGATGAGGGATGGCTTGCACATGTAGATCAGCCTGTTGGACCTAGGATCGGTAAGTATCGGGTTAACCTTAAAGATCTGAATAGGGTTGCTGTTAAGGCAATCCTCAAATCGATACTAGACGCTGATCTGATAGTGATTGATGAGATAGGGCCTATGGAGTTATGCTCCGAATCCTTCAGGGACGCTGTTCTCAAAGCCTTCAACAGCGGTAAACCGGTTCTGGGAACGGTTCATCGTAGATTGAAGAGATCCTTCCTGGCGGATGTAGATAAGAAGGAGATAGTTACTGTTACATTCAGGAATAGGGATGTCCTCCCTGAAGAGATATCTGAGAAGATAATCGGTTCAAGGAGATGTCGACTTGGGGAGGACTATAGAATGGGTATGAGGGAAGCCTATTGCTGATAGCTGGGATAGACGATGCTGGTAGAGGCGCGATAATAGGCCCATTAATAATTGCCGGGGTCCTATTCAGGGAAGAAGACCTCCACATACTTGAAGATTTGAAGGTTAAGGACTCGAAGCTCCTCTCACCATCCAGGAGGGAACGCTTCGCTGATGAGATTAAGAAGGCAGCCTTAAAGTTTCATATTGTCGAGTTTGAACCTGAAAGGATAGATGATGTTGTTAATAGGGGTAGGCGTCTCCACCGTCTAAACTGGCTTGAAGCGTATGGTATGGCTGAGGTCATAATTAACCTGAAACCTGACATCGCCATAGTTGACGCTTCAGACGTTATCGCTGAGAGGTTCAAGGATCAAATCTTAGGGATGGTACCCTTCAACGTTAAGGTTATATCGGAGCATAAAGCCGACAGGAAATATCCTGTTGTCTCAGCCGCCTCAATCATCGCTAAGGTTGAGAGGGACAGGAGGATCGCCGAGTTAAGGAGGAGGTATGGCGAGTTAGGATCCGGATACGCCTCTGACAGGAGAACCATGAAGTTTCTGGAGAGATGGGTGATAGAGAATAAGGCTCTACCGGACTTTGTTAGGAGATCCTGGAAACCGGCGAAGAAGATGATGAAAAACGTTAAATCCGCCCAGATGAAGATTCAGTAACCGGTTGATTGAGGGGATGATTGGGATGGGTAAGCATAGGATTGGAGCTCAACTTATAATTTGGGGGAAGAGGAAGGCTGAGGATCCCCTCAGCGTACTCGATGAGGTCTCATCCTTAAATTATGAGGGTATAGAGACTGACAAGTCATTATTCGAGGATATGCAGAATCCAAGAGAGGTTCTCTCATCACGAAATCTAAAGCTGGCCGGTCTACATACAGGCTTCAACATAAACGAGGAGACGGTGGATTCAATCTTAAACTTGATGTTGGAGTTGGATGGTCACTACTTAATCTTCAGCGGCGCCGGCGGTGAAGGGAATACTGAGGAGGAGTATAGAAGGAACGCTAAGGTTCTAGAGGAGATTGGGAGGAGAGCC
This sequence comes from Candidatus Bathyarchaeota archaeon, assembly GCA_015520475.1. Classification (GTDB taxonomy): domain Archaea; phylum Thermoproteota; class Bathyarchaeia; order Bathyarchaeales; family WAQA01; genus WAQA01. The sequence goes on from WAQA01000112.1 coordinate 1,553, forward strand.
GTCGACTTCGATGTTAAAGTCTGCTATCACAATCACTGGCAGGAAATAATCAATGATGCCTTAGGAATCAAGATAATATGTGAAGAGACGGATCCAGAGTATGTCTCTCTATGCGTTGACACGTACTGGGTCTGGTTCGGCGGCCTATCACCTAAAGAATTCATGGAGGAGAATCTGGATCGCATAGTCTACATCCACCTTAAAGATGGAACGAAAAGTAAGGATGGAAGATATGTATTCTGCGAGTTGGGATCCGGAGCCCTAAACTTCCATGAAGTGATGGATGTGCTGATGCCTACGGAGATTGAATGGTTCATTGTAGAGCAGGATAGAACCGAGAGGACGCCGTTGGAGAGCATGAGGATCAGCAGGAAATATTTACAGGAGAACTTCAATCTCTAATTATCCTCCACCCATCTCATCCATCCTCAGTTTCTATTAGAATATAGGGCTTATGTTTCTGTTCATGGAATATTTCTTTCTTGTCGATAAGCTTAGACTCGTCAACGATCAAGGTTGGGAGATCCTGTTATGGAAGGGTTAAATTTCACTATACTGCGCCAGGATCATCGCATGCGCCTTGTCATACGGCTCTAAATGGACAGTATCAAATATCTTGAAGCCTCTCCTCCTCAGAACTTCAGCCTCCCTCTTATATATGTAGCCTGGCTCTTTCGTGACGTCTATGCTTCTAGCCTTAACGGCCAGCATGATCCATCCCCCCTCCTTAAGGAACAATTCAGCGTTGTCAGCGAGTATCTTAGCCTGCTCAGGCTGCGCTATGTCACAGTATATCTCATCAACCTCCTCAACTATCGCCATGTACCTATCTGGGAATCTAGCGTCAGCCATTATAGGTAGAACGTTCATCCTATACTCTGAGACATTGTTTATAAGTTCTCTTATGGCTCTCGAGGCGAACTCAACAGAGTAGACGCGTCCACCCTCACCGACTATGTCTGAGACGTGGCTTACGGTTGTCCCTGAAGCAGCGCCTAAATAGAGGACTTTATGGTTGGATGTGATTGGAACCTTCTTTATACCCTTAAGGATCGCAGCTGCAAGTTTGCTCCTGTATGGATCCCAGATTCGATACTCCTCCCCTCCAAACTTGATAAGCCTCTCACCATAAAAGTTTCTTCCGGGAGTGAGGTTTCTGGTGGCCAGCCTTGACGATCCATCCTCAAGCGTAACAAGATAGACTCCTCGGAACCCCCTATACTCTTCAACCTTCACTTTAGTCTCCTCCTACCTCCCCTCTTAGATGTCTTCTTCACCTTCTTAGGTTTATGGGTGGTCTTCTTTATCTCTTCAATCCGCTCCTCAAGATCCTTCTTCAAGCTGTCACCTACATACTTTCCGCTGAAGGCATCTATTCTTGAGGCTATAGCCAGTTTACCTGCTATCGCCCTCGCTATCTTCCCCCTCAACCATCTCTTAGCCTCTCTGATGTATCGGTGCTGGAATATTACGCCGTGTTTAGGCGGTCTAGTTCCAGTTCTTAATGATCTGAAGAGTGCCTTCTCAGCCCCTAACACTTGAATCGTGCTCGCCGGCATCTTCGCTAGACTGTTCAGTCCGCCAGCCAGGGCTATCAGCCTGGCTCCAAGGGTTGATCCCGCCAATGCCTTTATGTTCGGGGCGATCTCATCCATCAGATTGTCCAGGTACCTCTCAAGCGAGGCTCGTGTATTATAGAGGCTTAGAATATTCTCGCACATATACTGTATCTGTTTTATGTCGTCGCTGAAGAGCTCAGCCCCTATAGATCTCTCGGAGGCCCTATAGATCTTCTCAGCCTTACTCTCCGGTAATCCCTCCCTAACCAGATTATCAACTGTAAAGTTTCTCTTCTCACCTAGGTTCTTCACCAGTCTAGCGTATGTCTCATGCTTCTCAAGAATCCTATTCAATTCTGGAAAGTGGAGGCTATACCATTCTCTTACCCGATTAATGAATAGGTTTACGGTTTTGTCTATGTCGTCTACCGCTTGGATCGCCTGCACAATCAGTAGATCCCTGTTCTCAGATGCTCTATGCACCTTTATCCTAGCCAGCTCCACAGTTACATCATGCATTAACCTGCTGATCTCTTCCGAGTCATCTGCGAATCCCACATCTAAAGCGTAATCGGAGATCCTAGATCTGAAGAGCTCCCCTGCCTTCAGAGGCCTCTTCACGTAAACTTCCAATCCAAACTTCTCATTAACTGCCCTGGCGGTCTCCACCCTCTCGAATATGAAGAGGCTGAACCCTCTCCCCTTCAACCTCTCTAGTAAATCTGCAAGTTCACCTACGATTCTTCCATCCTCTATCATAGATAGTTTCTCAGCGATGTCTCGGGGCTTCTTTGGAAATAACTCCTTATCAATTAATTCGCAGTCATCGTTAAAGCCGAAGAATCCCATAAAAGACTCGATTATGTTTATCCTCAATAATTGTCCTCCCATTCTCCTCATACATTCATAATATAATTATTCTACCTTATCCTTATTGTTAAATCTATAAATATAAAGATGCTGAATTTAGAGGGTGAAGTGTTAAGTGGTGTTGATGAACGGTAAGAACCCCCTTGAAGTTGAGATTTCAGGGTTGAGGCTTCTCAATCCAACCATGCTTGCCTCTGGGATGCTTGGGTTAACGTCATGTATGATGCGGGAAGTCGCTAGGGCGGGGGCTGGAGCAATAGTTACGAAGTCAGTTGGGTTGAAGCCTAGGGATGGATATAAGAATCCAACGGTTGTCCAGGTTAGATGTGGATTAATAAATGCTATGGGCCTTCCAAATCCAGGGATCAGACTCTTCAGGGCGGAGATTGAGAGGTTAAGGGATCTGGATGTCCCGTTAATCGTCAGCGTATACGGTTTCTCACCTGAAGAGTATGTTCAAGTTGCATGGGAAGCATGTAGAGCCGGGGCTGACGCCGTAGAATTGAACCTTTCATGTCCACATGTTAAGGGGACAGGCTCAGAGATTGGGCAGGATCCAGACGTCGTCAGGGAGGTGGTGAGGGAGGTGAAGCATAGAATCGATAAGCCCCTCATCGTTAAACTCTCCCCGAACGTTACAAGCATATCTGAGGTGTCGAGGGCTGCTGCTGAGGCGGGAGCCGACGCCTTAACCGCCATAAACACTGTTAAGGCGATGGCGATAGATATTGAGACTGCACGTCCAATCCTGGCAAATAGGATAGGAGGCCTTTCAGGAGAAGCCATCAAACCTATAGCCGTCAGATGCATATACGAGATTTATGAGGAGGTTGATGTTCCAATCATAGGATGCGGAGGAATCTCCGATTGGCGGGACGCTGTTGAGTTCATGTTGGCCGGTGCATCAGCAGTACAGGTTGGAACCGCAATCGCATATAAGGGACTTGGAATCTTCAAATCGATTACAGATGGAATTAAATATTACCTTGAAGAGAAAGGTTATGGTTGTGTAGGGGATATTGTCGGCCTCGCTCATCAACGCTAATCGGATGCGCATCGTAAAGATAGAGCGGGTTGTGGATGAGAGCTCAAGAGCTAAATCCTTCTATTTTAGGGATGAGCTCTGCTCCAGGGCTGAGGCCGGCCAATTCATAATGGTGTGGATACCTGGAGTTGACGAGATACCTCTAAGCCTCTCATCAATCCAGCCTGAAAAGTCACTCTCATCAGTAACTGTAGCCGAGGTCGGCGAGGCAACCAAAGCATTAAACAGGAAGAGGGAGGGTGACATGATAGGTGTCAGAGGACCATTCGGAAACTCCTTCAAGATTATCCGTGGAAGAGTATTGATTGTCGGCGGAGGAGTCGGCTTAGCCCCATTAATGCCTCTAATCGAGAGATTAGCTGGGATACAGGATACATCCGTAACCGTTCTGGCGGGGGCGAGAACAAAGCATGAACTAATCTTCCTAGATAGGCTTGAGGATGAGGCTGGAAAGGGCAGGATCGAATTGACAGTTCTCACTGAGGATGGAAGTTATGGAGGGAGAGGCCTCGTCACAGACCCGCTAGAGAACTTATTGTCTTCGGATAGAATCGACATGATCTATGGATGCGGCCCAGAAAAGATGATATCCAGATTATACTCGGTAGCTGAAAGATTTAATGTTCCATTACAGATATGTGTGGAGAGAATTATTAAGTGTAGCATCGGCATATGTGGGAGCTGCGCTATAGGACGGTATAGAGTCTGCAGGGACGGACCCATCTTCACATCGGATAGGCTTCGTGAAGTGGAGGATGAGCTGGGAAAGTTTAAACGTGGATTCGATGGCCATCCAATCCCTATAACATGAATCCGTCAGACACTCTAGATCTCCATCTGCCGGTTGATGGGGTATTCTCTGCTACTCCTCCTCTGGCACGGCTAGAACGGCTGTGCCAGTAGCTGACACAACAATCACTCCTGTGCCAAGCCCCAGATCCGAAGTTTCCATGTCTAAACCTACAATAGCATTCGCCCCCATAGCCGCAGCCTTACTCTTCATCCTCTCCACAGCCTCCATCCTAGCCTTCTCCAACTCTTCAGTGAACGCTGTTATCTCACCCCCCAATATCGTCTGCAGCCCAGCTATGAACTTTCCAAGCATACCCCTAGTTCTAGGGGTTATCCCAGTAACTATGCCGAAGACCTTCACTATCCTATGCCCTGGAATATTAGGGGTTGTCACAATCATGAATCTGTCAGAGGCTGAGATTGGATATCCACATTGTGGACAGAACTTCGCATCATCCGAGACTTCAGAGTTACATCTTACACACTTCATGTTATATCCCGGCTGAACAGTTAACTTTCCAAGTTCCCTGTCTCTAAAAAGAGGTATTTGAGGTTTATGCTGTCTAGAATGATGGTTGATCCTCTGTCAGGTATCCTCATCAGGGGAAGGAAAGGCTTTTAAGTGAGTCTCAGCTAAAGAAAATAAAATCAAACCTGTTTGGTAGGTGAAAAGATGAAACTTGCCTTCTTCGAAGACGAATATTTTGAGAATTTCCTTCCTTTAACCTATACGAGGCCGGTCTATGAGCTGCGATGCGGGATAGATCAGCTATACAAGAAGATTGCCAGGGTCTTCGCAGGGTCTGAGCAGGTCTTCTTCACAAGGGATTATCTGGCTCCCTACTACTCCGGAAAGGTTGAGGGGGCAGTTAACAACGTTGAAGCATTGGATGACGACACCGTCTACGTGAATGGATCTCTCCTCCCCACTGAGTCATTGAAGAACATGATAAATGAGAATCTAGGCAAGAATGTGGCTGCTGTCCAGGATGGGAGGCTTGTCTTCGTCTGCGTCAAGAGCCAGATAGCTAGGGAGGTTGGGCAGCTATTCCTCAATCCAGTGACCGAGGAGACAATCAGTAAACTCAAAGGTAAAGTTGAAGTGAAGGATGTCAGCGGCTTCGAGCTCCTAGAGTATCCATGGGAGCTCATAGAGCATAACGCTGAACTGATCAAGGAGGAGTATGGTCTGGTGGCTAAGGGTGAATCTGAAGGTGAGATAGACCCGAAGGTGGTTGTGTACGGTGACCCTAAGAACCTCTATGTTGCGAAGAACTCCTTTGTGGAGGCTGGGGTTGTAATAGATGTTAGGGAGGGACCAGTATATATAGGGGAGGACAGCTACGTCCAGACGCTGTCCAGGCTGGAGGGGCCAAGCTACCTTGGAAGGGACAACAAGATATTCGGTGCACAGATAAGGGAGGGATGTAGCTTCGGAGATGTATGTAGGATAGGAGGCGAAGTGGAAGAGACGATAATACAGGGATACTCTAACAAGAGGCATCTAGGCTTTATAGGCCATGCCTATCTAGGCGAATGGATCAACTGTGGAGCTGGAACTGGAAACTCAGACCTGAAGAACACGTATGGGGCTGTAAGAGTAACAGTTAAGGACAGGAAGGTTGCAGCTGGACAGTTCGTAGGATGCTTCATCGGAGATCACGCTAAAACCTCTATAGGAGCCATGATATTCACTGGGAAGAAGGTTGGCGTATGCTCCCAGGCTATAGCCTTCGTAGCTGATGATGTTCCATCATTCACTCTATGGGCTAAGAGTCTAGGCGCTAAACCGACAGAAGTGTTCTTCGACTCAGCCGTCAAGACCGCTGAGAGGATGATGGCTAGGAGAGACGTTAAGATCACCGATGAGTACATAGCGATTCTAAGGAAGACCTATGAACTTACAGAGGAGGAGAGGAGGAAAGCCGGCGTCATAAAAGGGAAACTAACCATACCTTAAAGTTTATAAATGTAAAGACGTATCTGTAGTGAAGATGTAAAAAGGGGAGACATTGAAAATGAGGGTAATAATTGTTAAGGACTACGATGAGATGAGCAAGGAAGCAGCCAGGATCATAGCGAAGCAGATAAGATCCAAGCCTGATTCTGTGATAGGCTTCGCCACCGGAGGAACCCCAGTCGGAACATACAAGGAACTTGTCAGGATGCATAAGGAGGAAGGGCTTGACTTCTCCAAATTGACAACGTTCAACCTTGACGAGTACTATGGACTTGGACCGGATCATCCTCAGAGCTACCATTACTACATGTTCGAGAACCTCTTCAACCATGTAAATGTTGATCCGAAGAAGGTTCATATTCCAGACGGCCTTGCAAAGAACGTGAAGGAGTTCTGTAAGAAGTACGAGGAGGAAATCAAGAAGGCTGGAGGAATAGATCTCCAGATACTCGGAATAGGCAGAGACGGGCATATAGCCTTCAATGAACCTGGATCCTCACTTGCCTCTAGAACAAGGCTTGTAGCGTTGGCTCCTGAGACAATAAAGGATAATGCACGCTTCTTCGAGAAGGAAGAGGATGTTCCACGATACGCGATAAGCATGGGATGCGGTACGATAATGGAGGCAAAGAAGATTCTTCTATTGGCTAATGGAGAAGGAAAGGCTGATGCAGTAGCAGCATTCATAGAGGGGCCCATAACATCCCAGATAACAGCTTCGATCCTACAGCTCCATCCGGATGTAACCGTTATACTCGATGAGGCTGCCGCCTCAAAACTCAAGAGGAAAGAGTACTATAAGCACGTTGATAAACTCTACCGGAAACTTGAGGAGGAAGAGGAGTCCTCCAACTAAACCCTTAAAAATCCACTCTTTATTCCATCCCTTATTTATGAAAAAACCGTTAACCTCTAATTTTTAGGATGCCTCCTCAATCCTGAACTTATAAGACTCCTCAATCTACGTAGGGATTTAGCCTTCTCTCTATATCCAACCCTAGCCTCTCTAATCGCGTCCTCCAAGACTTTAATAGCCTCATCCATAACGTCTCTACGTACAGGGTATGGTACGCCATCCTTCCCTCCGAAGGCGAAGGAATACTTTACTGGATCCCTCCAGCAGAGCTTCTCACCATATATCAGATCGGAGATCAACGCTAACCCTCTGATCGTGGAGGGCCCTATCCCCCGTAACCCAATGAGCTCCTCATAATTTCTAGGTTGAAGCTCATAGGCTTCCTTTAACGCCTTCCAATTCAACGTTGAAGGCATAGACAAATATTCAATTTCAACCCTGCATCTGGCTGTTTCAGCATTTTTTATTCCCCGGCATGTTGTAATCCACTCCTCCATCGACCTCTGATATGCCGGCCTAATACTCTTAAGTAGATTAGCTATCTTCTTCGGGTTCTCCTTCAC
>WAQA01000113.1 GCA_015520475.1 Candidatus Bathyarchaeota archaeon
AAAAAAAAAAAAGAAGATTCCAGGCTGGGGGCTAGCTGACTCAATTGTTTTAAGCACTGCTAGAATAAAGAAAGCGAAAGTACTAACAGGTGATGAACATTTCCAAAACCTACCAGAAACAAAATTCATCAGATAACACAAATATTCCTAATGACGTGCATTTTCCCGTCTTTTCTTAGATGAGATGAATATTAGTCAGACAATAAGGTTTCTCTTAATGATCATCTTGATATTAAGTTCTCTCTTGATAAATCAAGTGGTAAAGAAACTGCATTTGAGGGTTCGAACGAAGGTGTGAACCTAACCCCCGGCGCCAGAACCACGCACTCTCTTCTTTTATGTTGGTTATCTATACTTTCTGTGACTCCATTTTATAGTGAGCATCCTTATGAAGGACAAGCTTTCCTCGACGGCTCTGTCACGTCTCCCTCTAACCGATACTTCGATTATCAATTTACCCGGCTTCTCCCCCTTCTTCAGCCTTATAGTGTTGTATGTGCAGTGGGATGCTTCGAAGCCTTTCCGATAGAAGTATGAGAGGGTGTTTCCTGTTCTTTTGATGGACCATATCCTCTCGAGTCCCTCCAAGGTCTCCAACGACTTCATCTCCCCCTCGATGTAATCCAAGAATCTTTTAGCATCCTCCTCCAGGATTATCTGTGGAAGTATATGTCTGCGTATTGAGCCTCCAATGATATCTTTTGCCCAGATCTCACGGCTCCTGTGGACTCCAGGAGGGGGTATATAATGCTTCCAGTAGATCCAGCCTCTCCTTATCCCTGCGAAGGCGCTCACCATCACCATTAATAGGCTTATCATTATGGCTGGGAGGCTCCAAGCGATGGATATTTTCTGATCAACCTCAACAGGAACATTCATCGCCCTCAGAACAGGGAAGAATGTTACGCCGGCAACATAGCCTAGAATGGAGGATATGAGGGCTATAAGTATATATTCGGAGAGGAAGATCGCGGCTATCCTTGACGGATCCGCTCCGAGAGTGTGGAGGATGAACGCATATCTCCTCCTCTCATACGCGGATGAGAAGACAGCATTCAAGATAATAAGCATGGACATTACGATGACAAACATCATCTCAGGAACCGCCTTGAAGATCCTTATCTCAGAGAAGACCGCCCTCACAACCCTTCCCCTAAAAGATGCGTAAATCTCATAGTTCGGTCCGAGCTGATAGGCAAGCTGCTCCGCCCTCACAGGAATCTCATCTGCATCCTTCAACGTTAAGGTGATTCTCCAATAGAATGGATATGGGCTGATTCTCATCATACCCTCATAGGTCGTTATCAAGACAGGTTCCTCAAGACCCCCTCTCGGAAACATATCACTACTTAGGTCTGGAACACCTATGCTGGAGATGCTTTCTCCATTCAGATCCGTAGCCTCAGACAGTCTCCTCTCATCAAGCAGAGCGACAACCCTAAATTTATATCCCTCAACCCTGATATAGTCTCCTACAGATATATTCTCTATCCAACTGGCAGATCTAGGGATCATTATCATAATCTGATCATTTGATCCTGGATCTGGGAGGCGTCCCTTCAATATAGCCTTCTTGATAAGGGGTGTGATTGGGTCCCTCTCGAATTGGAAGCCCAACATAAGCCTGGCCGTGTAACCCCATCTAGGATAACCCGATCTAACCTTCGAGAAGCCGATATTTGGGAATCTGGCGATAAGCACGGCTGATGATTTCACCCATTCCCTCTCAGGCAGCAACTTTATAAGAAGATCACTCAGCCCATTAACCTTCTGGAAGGATACGGGAGGAACAGATACATTCAACACCTTCTTTATCAGGATGCCGTTTATCTGTGGATTGATGGTCTTCGTCTCCGTTATGAGCTGAGGCTTCGAGTAAACGTTAAAGAAGAATGTGAATGAGAAGGCTGTCACTGCAATCGTAGAAGCCAGGAGTATGGTTCTCAGCCGCATCCTCCTCATATTTCTCCTGGCAAGGGCCAAGCATACCCTCATAGACACTATTAAACTCCTCCTGAACCTCCCTAATAGGAGGAGTAGGATGGCTACGCCAATAGCTATGAGGGTTAATGGACTCTTGATTGCTCTTGGAAGTAGGGATGGAATTCCAGGTATAGCGATCGAGATAACCGCTATAAATAGGATGGTTAAGAATATAGTAGCCAGCATCCTACTTGAAGCCCTCTCTAGAAGTATGAAGCTTATCAGCAGGGCCGCTATTATTGAGAATGCTGGGAGCGAGAGGGCTGTAGTCTCAACAACACCCTCAACATCATCAATCCTCTCATCCAGCCTCTCCAGTGTAAGGAGGGTTCTCCTGGCATAGGTGAACCAGCCCTCAACATCCCCACTACGGAATAGATCCTCACCACGTGATATGAAGGTCTTAGCCATCTGGAGCTCCGACTCCATCGTATAGGAGACGAGACCCTTGGAAACTAAACTTAGAAGACGTTTCTCCACTATGCCGAGATACTTAAGCAGAACATACTGGGCCTGACGAAAGCTCGCATTAACAAGATCAATCGTGTAAATCTCACCCTGTAAAAACTTCTCCTTATCCCTCCAAGGATTATTGAGAGAAACTCCTCCCAGAGGAAGGCGATTATAAAGGCTCCGGTCATAACTTCTCAATTTAGAGGGGAGGAACTCCCAATAATAGCGCCTCCCCAAAAACATATCTAGATAAATTGGATATCCGGCGGGGACGAGGATGGTTGATGGAGACAGAATAGGAAGAAACCCAAACCGTCTTATATATTGGGGTGATCCAAGTATATCGTAACAGACATCACCTAATTCTTCGGCTGATAGAGGATACGGGAAGCCGAGTAGATATAAGCGGCCCTTCAATTTGATCGTGGCGCATGGAACCAGCACCATCCTCAGAGAGGCCGTCTCACCACTTATATAAGACGCATTATACGCAAAGAAGTCGATTCCCGGAGTTCCAGGATCATCATATATGGCTAGGATATAGACCCGTGTAGGCTTCCCAGATTTCTTTGGAAGTTGAACCGTAGATATACCTGCCTCGTTTGTCTCAACTTGGAGGATAGGCCTTAATGTGGACCATAGTTTTCCCATCTTGTGATTGTAGATGAGGATCTTAGCGCCGACGGCTGGGCGATCATCTGGGAAAATAACCTTGATTGAGCATAGGACTTTACCCGTCTCCTCCGAGGAGGCAAGAGAAACATAAAAAATATTGGTGGATAGGATTGATGCTAAGGAGATTATTAGGAGCACCATCAGACCCGGCTTGAGGCTCATATCAACTCCTCCGGACGATAACCTCAGCTTCACTTCTCTTTCTGTGAAGTATCTGTTAGTGGGGCGCAGAACTCCTTTGGACATGTACTCGCCTTTGCACAGAGGCTGAGATTTCCGCAGCTGCCAACGCCACCGCAGCCGAGACCCTTACAACCCCACAGATAGCACTGATGAACTTCTTTGCCGCAGTCTTTAGCATTTCCGCAGTAGTATGGACAGCCATCTATATTACAGGAGGGATATCCGCAGTTCTCTGGGCATGCACCGTAAGCTCCACCGCATGGCATACCCACATCATGTTTGCAGTATGCTGTTTGACAATTACTTGTGGAGCATTCCTTTCCTCCACATTTAGGACCACTCTCGGAGCAGGTGGTGGAGCCGTCACATGGCATCCCTTTATTCAAGCAATAGTTGGTTGAGCAGTGAGCGGTGGAGCATGTTGTACCGCCACAAGGGCGCTTTGAGGAGCCTGTGCAGTCGCCCGTTCCATTACATGGCTTCGATCTCTCCTCTTTACAGTAGTTGGGGCATACTGTCGTGTTGCAGTTTGATCCGATACAGCCGCTGTCTTCGCATACGTATCCGCTGCCCTCACAGTTGCATCCAGAGCCAAGGC
>WAQA01000114.1 GCA_015520475.1 Candidatus Bathyarchaeota archaeon
CTTCATTTTAGGAACTGATGAGATTATATCATCAAGGCTTCTTCCATGATAAAGCAGCAGCTTCACTTGATGGAGGCTGATAACTGAGGGGTTCCCTAAAGAGTAGACTTTCCTAGATTCATAGAGTGGTTCAGCATATTTCTTTGGGATTGCCGGCTGTGGAAGTGCTCTCCGAATAGCATCGTGGTTTCCAGGTATAACTATCACCTCAATATATTCCGGTAGATCTTCAAGTATTTCCGCGGCTGCCTCATACTGTCTATAAATATCCTTTATGTACAACTCGTTTATTTGCTGCGGATATATTCCAACACCGTCCACGATATCACCTGCTATAATTAAGTATTTTATATGCCCTGCAATCTCTCTTAACCTTCTATTTCCCCTCTTCCCCTTAAGCCAGAGAATGAACTGACGGAACTCCTTCTCCATAAACATCTTGCTTCCAATATGTAAATCTGAGGTTAGTGCTGCATATACTGGTATGGATGCTTTATTCGGCTTCCTATTGGGAATGTCAGGGAATATTATGTCCTCGGCAACCAGAAGATTATTTCTTCCCTTAACAACGCTTATACATACAACGATATCTAGAGGGAGAGATCTAGCCTTCTCGATGACGTCGCCTTCACGGTCCGCAGGTACATAAATCGTTGCTGATTCCTCTAGATCCTCAACGGAGAGGAAGATCCCTCTCCTAGTCTCTCTCTTTTCAATTATCATGCATATAACCTTGGCTCTGGTGTTGTTCGGCAACTTAAGAATGTGGGAGATCGGAACAGAATCTTTACTGTCTATCCGCTGCTTGAAGAGATCCCTCATCCTACTAAATCGATCACGGAAGTATTCTATGAAATCCTCTAAGCTACCAGTCGTCTTTATCTCATCCGTTGGATCCCTGATAACCTTTATGTCTGCCTCCACTTCCTTGGCGAAGGGCTTAAATTTGAAAGATACAGATTCAACAGGGCCTTCCCTTTCCTCCATTATCCTCCTAAGAATCTTCCTGGATTCATCCTCTATTAAATCAATATCTATGAATGTCGGCTTCTCCCCTCCCTCCTCAATCCTTCTCAAAACATTATCCATAAGCTCCTCAACATTTACGGTTTTAGGTAAACTCTTCAAGAAGTCGAATGCTTCCTTACTAATCTGGTAGCCTGCCTTTATCGATATCTGAACAGCTTTTCTAAGGTCTTCCTCATCCAAAGCTTAACCGTCCATAAGAGGATATACACTTTTGAACATATCCAAACTTCTAAATAATTTTATTATCATGTTTAGATTATTTATTTTGATGGTTATGGAACTTCGTAAAGTCCAGACCTCTAAAAGCGGAACATACTTTATATCTTTACCTAAAAGATGGGCTGAGAAGAATGGTATCAAACGTGGATCAGTCATTGCAACATCAGAAACAGCTGACGGAAGACTCATCATAGATCCCGGATATAATCGAGAACGCGTTCCACTGATCACTGTTACCAAGCCCTCTCCACACCTAGAAAGGGACATAATAGGAAAGTATCTGCTTGGATACGACGTTATCAGGATCGAAGCAAAGGATAGGATAAACATTAAGGATAGAGAACGAGTTAAGAAGACATCAAGCAAGCTGATAGGACTGGAGATAATTGAGGAGAACCATGCAAACATAGTTCTGCAATGTTTACTTGAACCTTCAGCCCTACCGCCAGATAAGATTCTCAGACGTGAACAATCAATCTCGCTTAGCATGCATAAAGACGCCGTAACGGCGCTGATAGAAGGTGACGTGCAGCTTGCACATAATGTGATAGATAGAGACGACGAAGTAGACAGACTATACTTCCTCCTAGTCAGAATTCTAAGAACAATCATACAAAACCCGTACCTGAGCGAGAAACTGAACATCTATCCAATTGACTGTCTAGATTACCGTTTAGCGTCAAGCTTGGTGGAGGCTATAGGCGACCTCTCAGCACAGATAGCCCAGCACACGATAGATCTGGGCGGAACAAGACTGGATGATGAAATCTCAAAGGCTCTGCTGAGGCTACATGGCCTAGTATATGAAGCCCATCAAGATGCAGTCACATCATTTCTAACATGCAATGTTACATTGGCAAACTCCGTTAGGGAGAGAAGAGAGGAGTTCGAAGAGGTGTATAGAATGTCTGAGTCCCTCTCAAATACTAAACCTCCGAAGATAGCGTCTTCAATACTCTCAATTATATCCCTCCTGTCACAGGTATATGATGACAGCGTAGACATATCAGACCTTACAATTCCAAGAGCTAAATAAAGTGGACTTAAAATGGCCATAAAGACCTAATCTTTTAGGTGTGGGATGAGGTGGAAGCCTAAAAGGGTGATGGATAACCCCGTCGAGAGATGATGGAATCTTATATCCTCTAGGAGCTGGAGGATGTCAAGGGAGTAAACTGGATAAGATAATCTAAAGAGGTTCAAAGCTATAAAAGAAGATTGCAGCAGTATTGAGTGATTTAAAGGGAATAAGAAAAACAAGGGAAGGAGGTTCAACAGAAAGTTAAATTCATCGAATACAAAACCACATGGGAAGTAGGAGTCATTGAACACATCCAAGATATGCCCCAGTTGTTTCTCAAACCTTGAGGGATGCAACGGAGGATTTGTCCGTCCAAGACATGGAGTAGAATTAAACGCAGACTACAATGGAGCTATAAATATTCTGAAGTAAGCCTCAGACTATATGTTCAAGGCAGCCCTTGCCTTTATGCAGCCCGAAGGGATAGGATGAATCTTCAAAGGGCAACTAATCTCCAAAACAGGATCTCCCAACTTTAGTCATGGAGGATGCCAAATTGTTTTGGTGGGCCCGGCCGGACTCGGACCGGCGACCTCCGCCGTTCTCAACGACAAACAAGAGAGAAACTTGATCTGTCATACGTGAGGGCGGCCTTGGGAACCTTGTCCTACCAACTAGACTACGGGCCCCGAAATAAAGATTAACATGTCAAATTTAAAAATATTTGGTAGGATGGTTCTGGTAACTCTTTTGGAGCTAGAACTTTAGATAAGCTCTGTATTCCTCTTTTATTGTGTGAGCGGTAGGGGCGGTTCAGACACCATACAGGCCTGCCGATGAGGTTGTCAGATTACTTGAGGCCTTCGGAGGGGATGGTTAATTACTGCTTTCATGTTGGTTTGGAGAGAAGGTAACTTCAAGGTTTAGGCTTTCAAACAAGTTTATCATGAACTTATTAGATGTGGCTATCATTCATGGTATGTTCTTGGCGCTATAGAGGTTGCAGCCTCCATTCTTAAGAGTTATCGGAGGGCAAGGAGGAAGGATCCACTTAGGATACCGATAAAGCCAGGAGAATACTTCTAAGTTCCTCTACATAAGAGGGTTATGCGGTTTCCTGATGGATGCCATCCTACAGCGGTTCACATGCTATTGGGGGTTCGGCTTAATCCTTTATCATGAGATATGATCTTCTCGATAGTTAAATTCAGTACGATTTCGGCTATATCGCTCGCGTACTCAGCCGCCCTCTTTATACTCTCAGTTATCAATCTAAGGCTTGGAGCCTCAGGTTCAGCCTTATCAGATATTATCTTAATGATTTCTCCTTCCATCAATGTAACTCTCCTAGACTCCTCAATTATCTTATCCGCTAAGTTAAAGTCTTGTCTGTAAAGGGAGTTTATGGCTTCCTTAAAGACTTTGCTTGCTAGGCTTCCCATAATAGATATCTTCTCTAGAGTTTCCACGCTGATTTCGCTCTCTAATTTGAGAACTTCCTTTGCTATGCTCACGGCGTGATCAGCTATTCTCTCAATGGCCTTGGTTATCAATCTGTAACCTAGAATCTCTCTTGGAGAGTTTAATTCTATATCTTTCAGTAGACTTTTGTTCTGTATCGCGGACTTTAATTGCCGTACAACATAATGGTTGAATCTGTCTACTTCGTCATCCATCGTTATAACCTCTCTAGCCAGTTTTCTGTCATGTTTTCTAACGGCTGATATGGCGTCTTCAAGCATGGACATCGAGAGAAAACTCATTCTCCTAACGGCATTCTTAACTGAGAGTTCAGGAGATCTTATTAGGACTTGGAGCCTTAACACGCTTGGTGAATCATAAACTATCTCTGTGCCTACAAGCATCCTCCTAGTGAAGTCTTGAATCATATTTCTAAGTTTAGAGGTTATCTGTTCCTCCTCACTTCTAACCTCTATGTTATCATAGCCAACTAGGTATGCTGAGACTATCTTCCTTATGATGGTATTCACGTTGCTGTCGGCTGAGACCCTGATTACCCCTAAATTTGGCTTCTCAATTCTAGTGTTCGCTGGAGAAAGCAGGATCGTTCCATCATCGTTCACTGTTATACTTATGACGTCGCCCTTCTTCAGATGCATCTCGTTAACCCATTTCTTTGGAAGGGAGATTATGTATGACGCCCCACCGGTCAATTGGAGCTTCCTCGTCTCTTCTCTCTTTGACATACAATCCCCCTACGCCCTAAATCTTCCATTATATAATTTAAAGTGTTTCTATATAGG
>WAQA01000115.1 GCA_015520475.1 Candidatus Bathyarchaeota archaeon
GAATATAAATTTAGAGGTTAAACCAGGTGAAACTGTTGCTCTACTGGGCCCAACAGGATCCGGTAAGAGCACCATAATACAGTTACTACCAAGATTCTACGATGTATCCTCTGGAAGGATCCTTATAGACGGATATGACATAAGAAAGGTGAAGCTGAAATCTCTAAGAAGACAGATAGGCATAATCTCCCAGGAATCCTTCCTATTCAATACGACGATAAAGGAGAATATAGCGTTTGGGAAGCCGAACGCCACAATGAAGGAGATTATAGATGCAGCGAAAAAAGCAAGAGCCCACGATTTCATAATCAAACTTCCTAAAGGATATAATACAATAGTAGGGGAGAAGGGAGTCAACCTCTCAGGCGGACAGCAACAGAGAATCGCGATAGCAAGAGCCATCCTGATGAACCCTAGAATACTAATCATGGATGACTCAACATCAAATATAGATGTAGACACAGAATATGAAATCCAACAGGCACTCTCCGCGCTATTAAAGGATAGAACAACATTCGTGGTGACACATAGAATCTCCACGATTAGAAATGCAGATAGAATAGTTGTGTTAGAGAATGGAGAGATAGTTGAAGAAGGGACACATGAGTCTCTAATGGCCAAGAGAGGAGTCTACTATAAGATATACAGAAGCCTAAGCGAGGAACAGAGAGAAATCCCATATCAGAAGATAGGATCCACTGCGGAGGGGAGAGGATAATCATGAGTGGATATCACTGGCGCATCCCCCTAGAGGAGGAGAAAAAGAAGGTTCCAAGCAGAGAAGTGCTAATGAGACTTCTAAGATACCTACTACCATACAAGACGGATATGATTATAGCGTTAACATCGATAACTGTCGCATCGATTACAGGCATAGCAGCACCATACATACTTGGAAAAGAGATAATCTCAAGATATATACTGAGAGGAGACGTTGAAGGGCTACTATGGATATCAGTGATACTGATAATCATACTGCTTGTTAACTTTTTTGCGAACTCTATAAGGACGTATAGTATACGGAAGATAGGGCAGAAGATGCTTCTGCATATCAGATCAGATCTCTTTAAGCATCTCCAGAAGATTCCGATAAGCTTCTATGAACAAGCCAGAAGCGGAGACATAATCTCAAGAGTAACAAACGATACGGACAGCATAGGAGAAGCCTTCACATCAGGTGTAGCCTCAATAATAAGCGATATGTTGAGCCTAGTAATGATAGTAGCGGTTATGATCAAGATAAATGCAGAGTTGGCTCTGGCGTCGATGACCGTTATACCCATACTGGTCCTCTTAGCCTTAACCTTCAACTCAAAGTTTAAGGCAGCCTACAGGGCAACTAGGATGAGAATATCAGGAGTAACAACAAAGCTTGAAGAAAGCATCTCTGGGATAAGGGAGATCAAGTCCTTCACAAGAGAGAAGAACACAATCGAAGAGTTCAGAAACATAAACCTTGCAAATCTACAGGCAAATCTACAGGCAACAAAGATATGGGGAGCATTCTTCCCAATAATAAGGATGACGCAGGCCCTTGGAAGCGGAATAGTAATAATTTACGGCGGCATGCTCGCTCTAAACGGCAGTCTAGGAACGGTCGAAGAAGCAGTTGGAGTATTAGTTACCTTCCTGATATACGTAAGGATGTTCTTCGGACCGGTATTCGACATAACAAACTTCTATAACACAATCCAGTCTGCTCTAGCAGCCGCTGAAAGAATATTTGAGCTCCTAGACGTTAAACCTGAAATCTCTGATGCAAAGGGCATAGCAGATATACCTAGAATAGAGGGGGAGATAACCTTCAAGAATGTAACATTCGGATACAACCTGAACCATCCAGTACTCCATAATATAAGCTTCAGAATAAAGCCTAAAGAGGCCGTGGCAATAGTTGGACCGACAGGAGCCGGAAAAACAACCATAATAAAACTTCTAATAAGATTCTATGATCCACAGTCAGGGAAGATAATGATCGACGGCCACGACATCAAACATATCAAACAGAGAATGTTGAGGAGACATATAGGTATAGTTCCACAAGACACATTCCTATTCTCAGGAACAATAATGGATAATATTCGATATGGAAGGCTAGATGCTACAGAAGATGAGGTTATAGCAGCAGCAAAAGCTGTTGGAGCACATAAATTCATAGAGAACCTCCCAGACGGATATTATACGAGGCTAGGTGAGAGGGGGACAGGACTCTCAGTTGGACAGAGACAACTAATATCATTTGCAAGGGCACTACTTAGAAACCCTGCAATCCTAATATTAGACGAGGCAACCTCAAGCGTGGATCCATACACTGAACTCCTAATCAAAAGAGCAATGAAGACCCTGCTTAAGAATAGAACAGCAATAATAATTGCACATCGCTTCTCAACGCTTAGAGACGTCAACAGAATCTTGGTAATGGATAACGGCAGAATAATCGAGGAAGGAACACATCAAGAACTCATGAGAAAGAAGGGATTATATTATCATCTCTACAAGATGCAGTTTAGAGACATAGACAGAGACGCTGTTCAAACAGTCAAGAATAGATGAGAAGAGGGTATAGGGTAAGGCTCCCCTTTGATTCTATGAATCATCCAGGTTACATCACTCCAGAGAGATCATAGCTACATAGATGTCAGATGAGTGTGGAGAGCATGCATAAACCACTCCACTCAGATAGGCATGCTGAGAATAGTAGCTGATAACCATCCTGCCGGGTTCAGGAGATATGAGGCCTGGATAGGCTGCATCCCCATCTGTTGGGAGGGCCAAGAAAGGATTAACCTTCCCCTTCTCAACCGTGAAGATCCCGGTGTTTCCTGCTGGAGGATATTGAGGCTTCCATGGAGCATCAGTCCTCCGACCACCTGCAACATACAACTTCCCATCAACCTCACAGAAAACTGGACAATGAAGAGTTACTTTCAAGTCGATACATTCCCATCTATCATAGGGCGGTTTAGAGTAATAGAAGAGGCTATGAGTTGATTCCCGAGAGGAGCGGGCGATGCACCATACCTCACCGTCTGGTTGGAACCATATATCCGCCTCATTAGGCCGATGATCCTTCCCCCCAATTCTGCATTTCCTACTCCATTCTAAGCCGTCCTTGCTTACAAGCAGATCCAGAAAGAATAATCCGTACTTAAGCTCTGAAGTATCCCAGCCATACGCAGGTGAATAGAAGGTTCCGTCGTGATACCGTACTCTCCATAGCCAGTAATTATGCTTATAGGCGGGTATGGGATTAGACCAATGTATCCCATCATCGCTGAAGGCTACATGAGAAACGAGGGGACCCCGTTTATCAGGCCACCCTTCAGGTTTAGGGAGCCACGTGCCGAAATAGACATATAATCGATTATCAGTCGGGCAGAATTTAGGATCACGATCATCACCGGCGGTTTTTATGAAGGCTACTTGTTGCCACCTCTTTAGATCTACTGAACGCATAACAACTATCCCGCCGTCTGGCGAAGCATGAGTTGATCCCTTCCGGAAAGTAAGCCAGTACATACCACGCCATAAACACAGATCTGTGAAGGCGTTATGCCAACCATCACGCACAACAGTCCGCTGCCAGAGAATCTTAACCATTCCTTCCCACCATCCTAGGTTTACAGCATGTTAATAGTGAATTACTCCTTGCTCATGCAGGGAGCTCCCCCGCTTCCTAGAGGGAGACTTACCATCATCGGCAGCTCCTCCAGCCAACCTAGGCAGAGATTCCCTCTCTCCGCAGGCTTTCAGGGCTCTCCAAGCCCCACATCCACCATCACATTAGAGAGGAACATATATAAAACTTATTGGCGCTCATCATCCCCTTCTCGGATGGAAGCTTCTCGCCGATAAAGAAGTTTTTACTCAACGCTCTATTCGAGCATTTAAACCCAGAGAAATCCCTGACCTTAACTTTCCACCAAACGGTATTCTCCTAAACCTAGATGTGTAAAGATTTGGGATGAACCGCTTCGACAGCAGAGAGGAGACATGGTCTTCTTAAATGGATCCATCAAAATCTTACTTTAATAGCCTTTATTAGAGCGATGGTTTCGAAGAGGAATCTCCTCTCAGAGATTATCTCCACATCGAAGCCCCTATCTCTCATCTTTCGCTCCGTCTCTTCTATATTTGACAGTGAGGATTGAACAAGGAGTATTCTCCCATTTCTCCTCAGATAGGCAGGTGCAGAATCGATGAATAAATCTATTATTGCTCTACCATTCTCTCCACCACACCATGCAAGACTTACCTTCCCTAAATGTTCTTCACTCTTGCAGGGGAGGTAGGGAGCGTTAAACAGTATTAAATCGAATAGTTCGCTTTGCCTTATAGGATTGAAGAGATCACCACATATAAGAGATATTCTGTCAGAGACTCCATTTATGACACTATTAACCTTTGCACATTTAACAGCGTTAGGGTTTATGTCTACAGCAACAACCTCTCCACCGTTAAACGCGGATATTATAGCTAGGATTCCACATCCAGTGCCCATATCAAGAACTCTATCTCCGAGGTTAACATCTATATTGTCAGCTATTAAGAACGTGTCTTCTGCAGGTTCATATACATCTTCAGGAACATAGAAGACTGCATCGTCATAGTAGACCTTTCTCGCACATTCTATCAACGATCTCATTAGCCATCAACCCTATATCTTCAGGCGATAATTCTCTAACACGCTTATCCATAAACGATAAAGAGTTAATCCATTCCTCAACATCTCTCCTCGACAGATTGAACCTTCCAAGAAAGGGCCTAATAGAATTTCTTATCTTCTTATTCTTTTGGGTAAATAGGACACGGAGCAGCTCTGAGAATATCTTCTCATTCTTTAACTGGAAGGGACTCTTCCTCGGCTTGATAAGCACTATTACAGAATCAACCTTAGGCTGAGGCCAGAAAGCCCTTCTAGGAACAACATCTTTAAGCTCCACATCAGCCCTATAATACACCTCAACTGTTAAGCGGCTATAACCAGAAGCTGACGGTTCAGCGACAAGCCGCTCAGCAAACTCCCTTTGAAGGGTTAGAACTGCACACTTAAACCTCCTCTCAAGAAGCCAGAAGAGAAGGGGGGAGGATATTGAGTATGGGGGAGCTGAAACCACCTTATCGAAGCATGGGATCTCAAGTCTTAAGATGTCACCTTGCAGAAGGGTCACATTCTTGCACTTAGACAGTCTCCTCTTAGCAACCCGGATGATCCTTGGATCAATCTCCACCGCTATAACCCTCTTGCATAGCGGGGATAGAAGCTCAGTTAGAAAGCCGAAGCCAGCACCTATCTCTAAAATAACATCATCCATTGAGATATCAGCGTAGGATATCATCTTATGTAAAAATTCAGAGTCAACTATGAAGTTCTGACCTAAACGTTTCCTCGGCCGTATCCTATGATTCCTTAATATACGCTTCGTCTCATAAAGAATACTCATTCCAAATCCTGAAAAGAATAGGAGGACAGCCAATAATTTAATTGTTTTCCCTTCAATAAAACATATCCGCTGATCAAATAATCTTATATTATTCTGATTGGAGAGAAGAGGATGGGAAGGAGATATGCCCCTAGAGGAATTCATCATACCGAACGAGAAGATAATCTTCAAGAGCGGAGGGAAAGTTGAGTATAAGAAGGAGAAGTATATATTATATATAACTGATAGGAGGCTTCTGCTCTATAGACGTGCCGGGACAATCTTCAAGAGAGACAGGGTCGTATCAGAGGATATAAACCGCATAGCAGGAATAACCTATGAAGAGAGAGGGTTAATCCAGAAGAAGAGTATAGTAGAAGTTGAGGTGAACGGGAGAAAACTGGAATTTAGAGGTTCACCAGACATATTAAAGAATGTATACTTAAATCTACAATCGAGAATTGGAGACAAGGAGGATAACAGAAAAAACCTTTAAATTTAGAACATAATCTACAATTTAGGGGGGTCGTCGGCTAGCTTGGTCTAGGCTCCGAGACTTGGGC
>WAQA01000116.1 GCA_015520475.1 Candidatus Bathyarchaeota archaeon
GGTTGTCTGAGGCCTCCATGACTGCGAGGGAAGGCCAGAATATAGGAATCATCCAGAGATTCTCTATGGTTCCCGTAAGCATGTCAAGCAGGCTTGAAAGAAACCCTGGATTAGTTATCAGCATGAATAGGAGTATTAGAAATGTTGTTAGGATTAGGCGGATAATTATCACGGTTCTTCCCCTGCTTCGATAGAGGGAGGACGACATCCTTCCAAGAAGAGTCTTAAGAATCTCGATTAGAAACCCGCCCATCATCATGCTCAGGATACTGAGGAGAATAGAGACAACGCCCATAATCGTTAAGCCGACTGAGATCGAGGCTCCAAACACTCCTCCCAAATACGCCGAGAAAAAGGGCATGATATACAGTATTATGGAAATCGTTGAAGCCATGACATACTCGGAGGGAGTTATGGGAAGCCAATTCACAGCGTGGATCACGGAACCCCGTTCCCTACCCAGCTCAAAGACAACCCCATAGGTCATAACCAATGCAAGTAATATAAGAGGCATGGATGAAAGAGCTTGAATTATCTGCTCCACAGGATCAAAGAAAGCAGCCACAAACCCAGTAAACCAATATGCCATCAACGTAGCAGCCGGGAAGACTGCAGCTGAGATGATTATAAGTAGACCCGGCTTGATCCACCGTCTAACCTTCCTCCTTCTAGATCTTAGATATGAGAGTGTTAGGATTGATGTGAGTCTTATTATTATCTTAGTGTTCATTTTGTTAGAGCCTCTATCACCGACCTCAGATCCTCTGTCCCTGTAAGCTTAAGGAAGACCTTCTCGAAGGTTGAGCCAGGTAGGCCGGCTGCCTCCCTAAGCTCACTCGGCCTTCCCTCAGCAATCTTGCGGCCTTCATACATGATCGCCACTTCATCACAGAGGGCGTCGGCTATCTCAAGTATATGCGTGCTGAGAATAATCGTTACACCGTCTTCTTTGAGCTTGTTTAGAAGGTCTTTGACTATTCGTGCAGATTTGGGGTCTAAGCCGCTTAAGGGTTCGTCGAGTATGAGTATTCTTGGTCTGTGGAGGAGGGCTGATATAAGGGCGATCTTCTGCTTCATCCCCCTTGAGTACCCATGTATCAGCTCGTTTCCCCTATCCTTAAGCTCGAATGCTTCCAAGAATCCTTCTATCCTCTTCCTCCTAACCTCAGGCTCAACATCATAGATCTCTCCTATGAAGTCGAGATACTCTATGCCGGTCAAATAGTCATATAGATGGGGAGTTTCGGGCACGTATCCCATCATCTTCCTAACCTTTATAGGGTTCTCGGCTACATCCACCCCACCTATTATTATTCTTCCCTTATCGGGGGATAGGACGCCGAGCATCATCTTCATGGTGGTGGATTTACCTGAGCCATTAGGGCCGAGAAGCCCATAGATCAACCCCTCTCTGATCATGAGGTCTAACTCCCTGACTGCCCATACATCGCCGAACCTCTTCGAAACCTTCTCCAACACAACAGCGTAATCGGCCATACCGGCACAATAAGTCTATCCAACCTGATAAACCTTGACGGATAATCGGTCCTTAGATAGACGTAGCTATTTAAGAGGATACTCCTGCTTCAGCTTCCTATAGAATTCGTCTCCACATATCCATGGAAAGTCTGGAATGCCCATTACCTTTATCTCTCCGTCAATTACTATGGTTGGAACTGCGTTTATCCTATATCTTCTCATCTTCTCCTCTATCTCGGGGGTGGGTCTCCTAACGTCATAGACCGTCATCTCGCAGTCTCGACATTTCCCGAACTCCACAATCTCCACTACTTCCCGGCAGAGAGGACGATCGGCTGAGAATATCTCTATGACATGCCCCCTTCTACCCATAATTAAATGAGGTTTTATCCTTGGATAAAATGTTTTGGGGAAAAGATTTAGTTGGTTTTACAGGCTAATGCCGGTATCCTGACCTTGCAGGCCTCGATCTTCTCCATGAACGGTTCATAGGTTTTCCTGTATAGTGGGGATGACTCCAGGGCCTTGATATTCCTCTTATATTTCTCCTTCCTGATGTTGATTCCCGTCCGCTTCATCCAGACGTCGATGGATATGCTGTGCTCCTTCTGGATCTTATCCCTATACCACTGGGGGATGACGTTGAAGGTGCAGAAGGGTATGACGGGTCTGGACTTGTCGGGTGTTACGTAGTGGATGTCGCATTTCTTGATTCTCTGGATGTCCCAGTTGTAGAGGTCTTGGAAGTGCATCATTCCTATGAAGAGGGACTTGAGGTGGAGTTCCCCGAGGGCTTTGTAGTCTTGTTTGATGAATATCTTGAAGAGGAGCTTGGCGAGATTTAGGTTCTTAGGCTGCTTCTTCCTGTCTATGAAGCTGGAGAGCTTGGCAAGCGTCTTAAC